>JAUMZX010000014.1 GCA_030527905.1 Cardiobacteriaceae bacterium | reverse complement strand
AAATAAAAGCAAACAAATCTCAAAAATGTAAACAACGCTCCGATTTCCTACAATTTATCCTTACCATTAAAAGCAATATCAGTAGCCGGTGCATTAAGCGGCGCACGAATAACATCTTGCCGCTTAACCACTAAATTGTGCATGGCGGATAAAGGTGCCTGTGCCGAATCCGTAACGAACTGCCATTTGCTTTCTGGACGACTAGGTAAATCAGGCCACTCCACATCCCAAGCACCCCGCAAAGATACTGGACGAGCAAGACGCTTCCAGCTATCCGTCGTCCAATACCAATAATCTGGATTAAATGACAAACGGCTGGGATTCCCGACCCCCATGTTAGGCGGAAACCCCGTACTGATAATTGCCTGCATAATATTGCCACAGATAACAAACATAAAAATCAACATAGTTGATTTGGTTAGCGTACTCAACGGCTTATAAGACTTGCTCACAAAACTATAAACATCTTTAGTGAACCAGAATAATACTGCTGTAAAAATCAATACCGTACCCTGAATCACGATAGACCACGTATAAGTATGCGCGCCTAGAAGCTCCGCCCACCAACCTTGATGAATATCCCACGCGAAGCTGCCTGAAGAATGCCTGAATCCTGAAAAGATGCCAAAAACAGCAATAAATATAATCCAACCCACATATTTAGGCTTGGGACCATAGCGCACAATCAAAAAGGCAAACATGGCTACCCCAATCATCAGCATACGGTGCGCCCAACAGATGATACAGGGAGATTCTTTATCAATAAAACCTAGATAAAAAGAAGCTACTCCTAAAACAGCGGCAATAGCCAACGCCGATAAACTTAAGATGCTATTAAATTGTTTCTCGTTCATATTCTTCTATCTCCACCCATCTAATAATTAACACCCGGCAGAATCATGGCATTAGTTGCCATAAAGAAAACAAAGAATGCACTTAATACGACTAAGCAAGTAATACGGTAAGCGATTTGCTCTTTTTCGGGTTTAGCAAAAATCAAATAGGCGGCAATCAAATATAGACATAATTGCAACATTTCCATTACAAGCCTCTCTTATCTTATTAATTTTCTCAAATAATTTATTACCATCGATAGGTAATAAATTATTTGACTTTTACCTAATCAAAACCCATCTAAATTTTAGTTGGTTATATTATAATAAAATAATAAGCGGGAGATTATCCCGCTTTACTGTATCAATATACTATTTGATTGTATTAACCTACCACAGGTGGCAGTAATCCAGCTTTGATAAAGAAAGGTATGCAAGCAATCACGATACCAATAATAAGCGCAATAATTAAGGCAAGATTGCTCCCCATGACACGGTAAGGCAAATCTGGATAACGTTGACGTGCTTTCCAAACTAAACCAACAGGTAACACGACAGCAAAGAAAGCAAACATTTGTCCTGCATAACTCAAAGCTGTAATAAAATCAGGATAAAAATATGAGAAGAGTACCGGTGGTAAGAAAGTAGATACCCCTAATATCAAACGGCCTGCTTTAATATTAAAGCCTTTACTTAGCATATCTTCTATTGTATCAAATAGTCCTAAAGCCACGCCAAGGAAGGAAGTAACCAAAGCTAAAGCAGAAAACAATTGCACGGCAGAACCAATAATTGCACTTCCCGTAATTTGGCGACTCGCATCAACTAGGCCATTTAATGTTGGGTTATCTTTTAAGATTTGTACAAATTGTCCCTGCGTCAGCACACCATGTGTGGAAAGCTGCCAAATAATATAGCCGATTAATGTAATTGCCGAACCACCAATAATCGCTATACGTAATGCACGCACATCACCTTCTAAATATTTATTGAGAGATGGAATTGACCCATGGAAGCCGTATGACGTAAAGAAAATAGGACTCGCAGAAATGAGCAAAGAATAGTCTAATGGCATTGCCATAAGATTATGTAAAGTAATTTTAGGTGACATCACAAATAACACAATCGCTAATGCTATTAACATAGTAAAGAATAATAACCGGTTAAAAGCATCTACTACTTTCGTACTAATAATTACAAATGTACCAAAAAATACCGTAAAAATCGCAATGAATATTTTATGTGTCATCTCTGGCGAGAAAGAAGGAAATAACCCTTTTTCTCCACCGATCCCTGCATCTTTTACCGCTTGCATCAAAATACCGCCACCGCCAGTTATATAAGCTGACAATAAAGCGTACAGAAAGACAAACATCACCATTGTAGAAATGAAGCGTCCAATATTTCCGTAATAAATTGCAGAAAGGGTACCAATTCCGGAATCGCTATCTGTTGTTTGATACACTTCTACAAAAAGCAATGCGCTATATGTTAAGAGTATCCAGAGTAAGACAAGTAGTATTACAGTATAAGAAAAACCAATTCCAGCAGATGTCAGTGGCATTGCCAACATGCCTGCACCAATCATTGTTCCAGATACAAGCAATGTGGTTCCTAGTGTTTTGTTCACAGTATGGCTCCTTGTTTAGGATAAAAATACAGAACATTCTGAATGGATCGAAAAATATACAAAGCTTGAGCATTTAGTAGAAATGAAATTTATCGGGCTATATCAATTCTCAAAAGCTACGGTGTTCTTTCATTTTTGACTCTACTTTAACGATGTGTGATGTGTGGACTTAAGCAACGCTCTACGATTTTTGTTATCGCCCGAACCTTAAATGATAGGAATCGTGAGCAATTTGCTTCGTATGGATAACACCACACCACTCGCAAATACAGCCTCTTTTTTACAAAAAAAGGGCATTGCTCATGCAATGCCCTGTGTGTGAGTTATTTATGATAAGGGTTCGAAACGAGAAGTGAAGAAGCGAAGCAGTTTCGGTTCATACACCATCTTCATTCCTTTAATATCTTTGCGATGTTTGTACAATGAAATAACGCCTTCGGCCACATGGTCAAGATGCGCATAAGTATAAACACGGCGAGGAATCGTCAAACGAACCAATTCCAATTTTGGCTTGTGGTTTTCACCAGTCACTTTATCACGACCAGCAGAAACGATACCACGTTCCATACTACGCACACCAGATTCAATATAAAGTTGCGCAGCAAGGGTTTGTGCAGGAAATTGCTCTTGCGGGATATGATCGAAGAAGGCTTTGGCATCTAAGAATACAGCATGTCCACCAACGGGTTTTACGATAGGCACGCCAGCTTCTTCCAGTTTTTGTGCTAAGTAGTAGCATTGGGCGACACGATGTTGAATGTAATGGAAATCAACAGATTCCGTTATACCAACAGCCATCGCTTCCATATCACGTCCTGCCAGACCGCCATAAGAAGGCATACCTTCATACAATACAACCAGTTCGCTTGCTTTTTGATAGAGGTCATCATCATTCATGCAGAGGAAGCCGCCGATATTAACCAAGCAGTCTTTTTTACCTGACATGGTGCAACCATCAGCATAGCTCATCATTTCTTTCAGAATTTCACGGATGGTTTTATCTTTATATTCAGCTTCGCGTTCCTTAATGAAGTAAGCATTTTCTACGCAACGAGTCGCATCAAACATCACTTTAATGCCATGTTTGCTGCATAATTGGTGTACTTCGCGCATATTCTTCATGCTAACTGGCTGACCACCAGCGAGGTTTACCGTAACCGCAACGCAAACATAAGGAATTTTATCAGCGCCGACTTCATCAATCAGAGCTTGTAATTTTTTCAGGTCAACATCGCCTTTGAATGGCAGATCCGCCTGAGAATCATGCGCTTCATCAATGATAATATCGCGGAAAGTGGCGCCATTACGTTCTTGGTGAGCACGGGTAGTGGTGAAATACATATTGCCTGGAACATAATCACCCGGTTTAATCATGATGGTAGAAAGCAAATTTTCTGCACCACGACCTTGGTGAGTTGGGACAATGTGCTTAAAGCCATAATATTCGCGTACTACTTCTTGTAAATGATGGAAATTGCGGCTACCGGCATAGGCTTCATCCCCAATCATCAATCCAGCCCACTGTTTATCACTCATGGCGCTGGTACCGCTATCAGTCAGCAAATCAATATAAACTTCTTCGGAGTTCAGCAGGAACGTGTTGTAGCCTGCTTTTTTCATGTATTCCTCGCGTTGTTTACGATCAGTCATCGCGATGGGTTCTACCGCTTTGACTTTGTACGGTTCAGCTGGATATTGTTTCGGATAGTAGTTCATACCAAATTTCCTCAAGAAGGATTAAAACTACGCTATGACTCATGTCATAACGTACCGCTTTTCGCCCCTATGCAGGACAAATTCTCATAAAGCCGTTCAGCTTTGGCGCGCATCCTATGGTTTTTAACACGCCATGTCAACAGAAAAAAAGAAAAACAACTTTAAAAACCACAATTGCTCACATAACCACAAGTAAAATCTAAAAAATATTATCCTATTTTTTGATATTTGTTGTTGCAACGAACACATACCGAACCTCAGAAAAAGGCAGACAATTATTAGTATTTTCAATATTCAGCATTAATCCATCCCCTATGACAATAAATTAAAACTAAATATATCATATAGATAAAAAATAAACCCGCACAACAGACAAACATCTTCGTTTATCTATTAACAACAAATAACTCCACGATTTTCATCAAAATAACAAAAAAAATATCATTTATTCTTGGGGTGTTTATTTGAAACACATGACGCTATCTCCTTATTCTCAACAATAGGGAGAGCATCATAAAAAATACATAGTTTTTTAATCAAATAATGCAACAGATTCTCTTATAGCACAGGGCATCTAACAAATGGTCAGAAAAATTGCGAGGCCATCAGTTGTGCATTGCACAAAAAAAAACGACGCCGTAGCGCCGTTTCTTTTTATTTTTTACATTTTCTCGGATGCCCGTCATTATCAGCGTCCATAATGTTTATTATGTCCAGTTAATACGTTTATTTCATTCTCATATTTAGGGTAAGTCTTCCCCTCAGAGACACATCCCTATTAAAAATATAAAGCGTTTATTTTTAAATTTAGTCGTCTGTTGCCACTGCAACAATACCGCCCGCATTCATTCCGCTTGGTTTCAAACCAACAAAGAACAATACAGTAAATATCACGGCACTCAACACACCAGATACCATTGCAGCATTCCAAATTTGATCGCCTAAGCCCACTTTCGTCCAAATCCACCCTAAGCCGATAGTGGTATTGAAGAAGAGGAAACTGGTACAAACCTGTGTCATAAAGATGGCTGGAATCGTGCATACCCAATGGAATTTATGGTGACGGTACAAATATGCTGCCGCTGTCCACAACATAATCGTTGCTGTTGTTTGGTTCGCCCAGCTGAAATAACGCCATAAAATACCAAAATCAATTTGCGTTAAGGCAATACCAATCGCAAACAAGGGAACCGTAATCAACAGCCGTTTATCCACTTTACGCTGATCCATTTGTAAAAACTCGGCCACTTGCAAACGAGCCGCACGGAAAGCCGTATCACCCGACGTAATCGGCAGAACAACGACCCCCAATACTGCCAGGAAACCACCGAATTTACCAAGCATACCCATCGCTGCATCGTAAACGACTTTAGAAGGAGTTCCGGCATCAATCGTGGCTTGTAACGCTTGTACATCACTATAAAAACTCAAACCCACCATGCACCAAATAAGCGCAATCACGCCTTCCGTAATCATCGCACCATAGAAAATAAAGCGACCTTCACGTTCATTTTCCGTACAACGTGCCATCATTGGTGTTTGCGTGGCATGAAATCCTGAAATTGCACCGCAGGTAATCGTGATAAAAATCAATGGCCAAATAGGAAGATTGGTTTTGGGTTGGAAGTTGTGGAAGAAATCCGCAAATCCTACACCATTTTGTAAACCGACAGTTTGGAAGAGTGGAATGCCTTCAAAAATCAGACCAAACATCATTCCCGCGGTCATGAACATTAATAAAGCGCCAAAAAGCGGATAAATACGCCCAATAATCTTATCAATTGGCACCAATGTCGCCAAAATGTAGTAAACAAAAATAATGCATACCCAAATCAGCATAAGATTGTCGTGCGCTGGGTTTCCTTTAGCAACAACTTCGCCACTACGGCCCAATACTTGCTCAGTCAGGCTGGTCAATAACCCCGCAGGACTGGTTACGAACACAACACCAACCAATACCAACAATAATAAAGCAACAACATTAATAATATGCTTCATCGGCGCACCAATATAACGCCCAGCCATCGCTGGAATAGAGGCGCCATTATTGCGGATTGAAATCATACCGCAGAAATAATCGTGTACGGCTCCGGCAAAAACACAACCAATCACAATCCATAACATGGCCACAGGCCCATATAAAGCACCAAGAATCGGGCCGAAGATGGGACCTGTTCCTGCAATATTAAGCAGCTGAATAAGCCAGATTTTCAATTTGGACATCGGGACATAATCGACCCCATCGGCATGCGTATGCGCCGGTGTTGGTCGCTGCGGTTTGATGACGAAGATCTTTTCCATCAACGTCCCGTAAATAAAATACCCTGCGACAAGCAAGGCGACACAAAATAAGAATAAAGTCATAACTGTAATACCCCAACTATTTTTGAAATTCGACGTTCCTGTATCTGCTGAGAAAAAACAAAAACGTGAGAAAACATACCATTTAGCCGTCAGATTTCCTGAGAATCCTGCTGGTTCTGTTGTGCGAATTGCCGCGTATCATGATTAAATTTTTCCATTTTTCCATTTTTCCCTGTTTTTCTAACGGCGGATCCTCTTTAATAAAGGGAACGCAACGGCGACAGCCGCCTACTTGCGAAAAACCGGCTTCATCGTAAAATTCATTGTATTTACGCCACAACCATTTAAACAAGTTTTCACGTTTTTTCTCCATAGAAACCTCCATGACGTTCAACTTTATCAACATTATAACAACAATATCTTCACAGCTATACCTAATTTAGTGAGAAGAAATACTTACTTTATTTTTCTAAATTTTAAAAACTAAATGCTTTGTTTTCATGATGTGTGGGTATACACTACTTTTCGTACTCATATAGCGAATAGCACAGCAAAAGAGGGGAAAGGTATTGCTACTTAAATCTACCCTTTTCCTAGTAGATAGTTATTACCAAGAAACACTGACTTTTATCTGCCATCTCAGCACTAGGTTAAACAAAGCCAAAATAAAAAAAGGCGGAATCACCGCCCTTTCAATCCATCCTCAATGATATTAAGTGACGGTAGAAACTTATCGTTTTTCTATTAACATCAATATACTTTTCTTACTAACCCCACACACTCACTATAAATGCCCTAACAGCAGATTATGATATTCGCCTCATCATGATGATTGCCCCGAAGAAAAAGCATCTAAAGCGCGTGCGGAATAGACCATCGCAGCACCGGCATTCATAGCAACAGCAACGGCAAGTGCTTCAGCCAATTCCTGCTCGCTTGCGCCAGCTTTTTTAGCCGCATCCGCATGTACGGCAATACAGCCATCACAACGGGTTGTAATAGCAACAGCCATCGCAATCAATTCGCGTGTTTTGGCATCTAACACGCCGCTTTCGGCATTTGCTTTAGCAAGCCCCTGATACCCTTGCATAGTATCAGGACTCAACTTACTAAATTCGCGCAAACGATTCGTTAACTGGGTTTTATATTCTTTCCAATTCAACATATTTTTAACCTCTACTTCTAGATAGAAAATTTTATTTTAGACATACAATAACCACAGCTCATAGATGCGTGGGTCGCAAAAAAGATAGCGTCCGTCTCAATAGAATCACATCAACAAAAATACATGAATCGTCTCTCTATCTCCCTAGATATTTCCATTCCGTCAATACGTTTCGTCCGCTATAATGCGCGTATTACACAAAAAATATAAGTGAACAATAAAAATGCACAACATCATTTTATTGTCTCACCAATACATCATCAGGCACTGTCATGATTTTATGGAAAAAAATACACAAAAAATTACAACAGTGGGCTAGTCCGGTTGGATTCGAACGTCTTAGCGCCCACATTCTTCCTTGGTTTACCCCCTTAGCATGGTTACTTTTCGTAGCCGGTATCGTATGGGGCCTTGCTTTTGCTCCTATGGATTACCAGCAAAAGAACAGCTTTCGTATTATCTATATACACGTTCCCGCAGCCATGTTGTCCATGAGTATCTATTTATTACTGGCTTTCGCGTCATTGATTTATTTCGTTTGGCGGAGCCGTATTGCCGCTTATTGCGCTCGCGCAGCGGCGCCTTATGGCGCTCTCATGACAGCGGTTGCGCTGATTACCGGTGCCATCTGGGGCAAACCTACATGGGGAACCTTTTGGACATGGGACGCACGCCTGACCTCTGAACTCATCCTGCTCTTTTTATATCTTGCGTATTTGCTCCTACAAACCAGCATTGAAGAGCACGGTCAGGCAGATCGGCTTTCCGCCATTCTTGCTATCGTCGGTGTTATCAATATCCCCATCATTCATTACTCCGTTCAGTGGTGGAACTCTCTACACCAAGGCGCCACCCTCTTTCGAGCCAACGGACCTTCCATTAGCGGCGATATGCTATGGCCGCTTATCCTTACCCTCCTTGCCTTCTATGCCTTATTTGCCACATACCTATTGCGTAGCATTGGTAATCTTATTCTGGAAAACCGCATTCAACGTCAACTGGAGCATTCGTTATGACTTTCAGCAACATCAGCGAATTTCTTCATATGGGCACTCACGGTGCCTACGTATGGACAGCTTACGGCCTTACCTTTATTGCGCTAATCGCCATACATTGTTACACCAATCACCGTCGACGTCGTTTACAACAAACGTTGAAAACCCTGAAACATCACGATGAAACCCATTAGAAAAAAAAGATTCACCCTCATCGTACTCATCTTTGTGACCTTCGGTGCTGCTGTAGCGCTCCTTCTTTACGCCATGCAAAATGATCTTAACCACTATTACTCACTACAAAGCATTGCGGAAAAACACGTTCCCATCGAACAAGCAGGCATCCGCGTCGGTGGCATGGTTGAAGATCATTCCATTGCGCGTGAAGGCGACAGCCTCACCATCCATTTTCGTATCACCGATTACCAAAACCCGCCGCTTACCATTCATTACACGGGCATACTACCCGACCTCTTTCGTGAAAAACAGGGCGTTATTGCGCGTGGAACCCTTGGTGCAGATGGCATTTTCCACGCAACAGAGATCCTTGCTAAACACGACGAAAACTACATGCCTCCCGAACTAAAGGCAGATATGGAACGCGGCGGATACCACCATCAAAAACAACCATGATCATTGCGACTGGTCACTACGCATTATGGCTTGCGGCTACTATTGCCTTTCTACAAGCGCTCCTGCCATTCCTTCTGAATACGCACCATCATGCCTGTCGTTTAGCTGTTACAGCAGCCAAAATACAAAGTACGCTACTCTGCCTCAGCATGGCAGCGCTTGGCTATGCCTTCATCAATAACGACTTTAGCGTCCATTACGTTGCAGCGCACAGCAACAGCCTCTTACCATGGTACTACCGCCTGACTGCCATCTGGGGAGGACACGAAGGTTCTCTCCTGCTCTGGGTAGTTATTCTCAGCCTATGGACAGCGGCACTGGCATGGCGCAGCAATACCTTACCCGATACATTCCGCAGTAAAATTCTCGCGATTCTGGGTTACATTAGTTTTGGATTCATTCTCTTTATTGGCCTGACCTCCAATCCTTTCACCCGCAGGATTCCTGCTCCTTTTGATGGTGCTGACCTCAATCCGCTTCTACAAGACCCCGGACTCATCTTTCATCCCCCGTTGCTCTACACAGGCTATGTCGGCTTTGCTATCGCCTTTGCATTCGTTGTTGCCGGCTTATGGCAAGGACAACTCAACGCCCTCTGGCTACGTCGCGTTCGCCCATGGACACTCGCCGCATGGCTAACCCTAACCTTGGGCATTGCGCTAGGCAGCTACTGGGCATATTACGAACTGGGCTGGGGTGGTTGGTGGTTTTGGGATCCCGTAGAAAACGCCTCCCTCATGCCTTGGCTGATAGGCACGGCCTTACTACACAGCCTTATCGTCAGTGAAAAACGCGGTATCTTCAAAATCTGGACAGCACTGCTCGCCATCATCGCCTTCTCGCTCAGTCTGATTGGCACCTTTCTCGTCCGCTCAGGCATCCTAACCTCCGTACACGCCTTTGCAGCGGACCCCACACGCGGCATATTTATCCTGATGCTCCTCATCGCCATAACCTTACCCGCGCTCATACTCCTTATCTTACGCGCCCCACACCTCAGCCATCGCGCCCCCTACACCCTACTATCAAGAGAAAGCGGCATCCTCCTCAACAACTGGCTCTTGGCGGGTGCTTGCCTCATTGTCTTCACTGGAACGCTCTACCCACTCATTGCCGACCTATTTCATCTCGGAAAAATCTCTGTCGGTGCTCCTTACTACAACCGGCTTATCGTTCCCCTCGCCCTTCTTAGCTTGGCTTTACTCGGTATCGCTCCGCTCCTACGCTGGCAACATGACGGTGCCCGCCGCCTTAAACGCCAACTGCTCATTCTCCTTATGAGCAGCGCAGTTATAACCCTAACCATACTAAGCATCAGCAACACTTGGCAAAGCAAAACCATACTTGCTGTACTTGTCGCTTCCCTTGCCACCAGTGCCATTCTCATAGACCATATTGAACGAATTCGTCATCGTGTGCCAAGCCAAAGCCACCACCTTGGTATGACCTTAGCGCACCTTGGTTACATCATCACCACTCTGGGCATCACTGCGACAGGCCTCTACAGCAACGAACAAGACCTTAGCATCAAAAACGGACAAAGCGTTGATCTAGCCAACTACCACATCACACTCATCGGCTTACAAAAAGAACAAGGTCCTAACTACACGGCGACACAAGGAAAATTCCTTATCCAGAATAAAAAAGACAATCGCCCGATTACCGTCCTCATCCCCAGCAAACGACAATACTACTCCAGCACCATGCCGATGACAGAATCAGCTCGACTCATCACACCAACACACGACCTATACATCGCGCTCGGTGAAGCCATCAACGACAACACATGGGCCATTCGCCTCCAATACAAACCCTACATCATCTGGATATGGCTAGGGGCAGTCATCATGGCACTAGGCGGCTGTATCGCGGCATTGGACAGACGTTACCGGAAGCACACATGAAACCTAAAAACCTTAGCCTTGCCTTCATCCTACTCATCAGCTTTGCCATCCTCATCCTCTTCTTTGCGAGAGGACTAGGTAAAAACCCGCAGGAGCTTCCTTCTGTACTCATTGG
Source organism: Cardiobacteriaceae bacterium (assembly GCA_030527905.1). Lineage (GTDB taxonomy): Bacteria > Pseudomonadota > Gammaproteobacteria > Cardiobacteriales > Cardiobacteriaceae > Cardiobacterium. Next base: position 9,187 of record JAUMZX010000014.1, on the reverse strand, counting down.
TAAAACGCTCCCTACCTTTACCCTACCGTCCCTAGATACAACGCACCAATACACCAACCATGACCTACCACAACAAACCCCTTACCTCCTCAACATCTGGGGCAGCTGGTGCCCTGCTTGCCAGCAAGAGCACCCTTACCTACTCGAACTGGCTCACAACATCCCTATCATTGGCCTAAACTGGCCGGCGGACAATCCCAACGAAGAAAAAGATGCGGCCGCACTGCTCACACACAATGGCAACCCTTACCAGCTTAACCTCAGCGACCCTCACGGCGACCTCATTACCAGCCTTGGTGTCTATGGTGCTCCCGAAACCTTCCTTATTGATAAAAATGGCACCATTCTTTACCGCCACGCAGGTCCGCTGAATGCCGACATCTGGACAAACGAAATCAGCCCACTCCTGAAAAAAACGCCATGAAACGCCTCTACGCCATCCTGTTCATCCTGAGCTTACCGCTCTATGCTGCACTCAAAGATGCACCTCAATTTGATACAGCGGAAGAAGAAACTCGTTACCAACATCTCATCCAAGACACCCGTTGCCCCACTTGCCAGAACAGCAACATCGCCGAATCGAATGCACCATTAGCGCGCCAACTACGCGAACACATCGCAGCCAATATCCGAGCAGGACGCACTGACAGCGAAATCACTCAATGGCTGACTGAGCGCTACGGCGACTTCATCACCTACGACCCGCCACTCAAAAAACAAACCCTCATCCTCTGGTTAGCACCATTTGCAGCCATGCTCATTGCCCTCACCTACTGGCTCATCAACCATCGACAAAAACGCACAAACAAACTGACCGACGCCGAACAAAAACAATTACAACAGTGGATAGCAGAACAAGAACAACCATGATGACCTACTATATCCCCGCCTTACTTCTCAGCCTCTTAGCTTTGCTCCCACTAATTCGGGTAGCTCGACATCGCGCCGCCCCCCAACGACCCACCCAAAATGACGAACAACGCGTGCTCATTGCTGCTTGGCGCATCCAATCTGTCCAACATCCAGAACAACAAGCTGAAAACGATTACCGTCTATACCACGAACTCAAAAACCTACGAGCCGGCAAAAACAGTGACAATCGACGCCTACCAATATGGACTTACGGGCTCATCCTGCTTGCATTTACAGCAGCCGCCATCGCTTGGCAATACAGCGACAACAACTATCGCTACTGGTACAACCTACAACAACAACTCGCACCCGCTCTGCTGCGTAGCCAATACCTAGGAGAACTGGACAACGTCCCCCAAGAAAGCCTAACCATCTACTGCCAAGCATTACAACAACGCATAGACCGCCGTGACGTACAACAGCTAGACAACCTAGGCCGTTGCTACAGTCGTGGAAACCAATACGCTGCCGCAGCAGAAATCTATGCTAGAGCTTACCGCATTGCGCCAGAAAACCAAGAAATCGCCCTGAACTACGCACAAACCACCCTTTTCGCCACGCCCGATCGTCCAATGCCAGAAGACATAGAAACCATCCTGCGCTCACAAAGTACGGATAACCCACTGGCCAAAATACTCCTTGCTGCTGGCTACATCCAAAGCAACAAACCCGCATTAGCCGCCCCCTTATGGGAAGAACTGCGCACCACCCTTCCCAAAGACCATCCGTTCTACCGCCTGATTCCGCCCAAAGATGATGCAAATAGCACCACCGCAATAACCCACATAACGGTTCGTATTGCAGCGGAAACGCTCGCTAACCTACCACCCAATGCACGGCTTTACATCACAGCCAGCCTACCCGACTCTCGTATGCCAATCGCCGTACGCGCTCTTTCCCCCGCGGCAGAACAAACCATTCAACTGACAGACCGCGACACCATGACCGGCGAAAGCCTCGACAAACAAGCACAACTTACCTATCGCGCCATCCTAAGCGCTGATGGTAACGTCAGTGGCGCACGCATCGCAGAAAAAGAAACAACCACAAACAGCAACGAAAATATCACCTTCCAGCTTCCTTAAATCTCGCACCATCTTCTTCCGCTACACCTTACCTCACTAGTAACCGTCATTGCCTAAAAATAAACGAATCCCCTGCCTCAAAATAAAAGCAGGTTCCGAAAAAACAGCGACACATAACCTATCTGCTCGCATCTCTATAACGAAAGAGACTCAGCGAAATTATATTGATAGCATTCCAATCTGATGAACCACTATCACCTTGCAAGCAAACCCGTAGTAAACCGCCGTCTCTCGGCATGACACCAGCACCATCTACATACAACGAAAGATCATCTTTACCCATCGCATAGGTTATGCCACTCACAACACAGCAATAAAACAAACTCAACAAAACCTCATAAAAAATCAGACTTAAAACAATAAATAGACAAAAAACACCATCATTCGTATATAAAAAAATAAAAAAACGTTACTATTATGTTTGAGGCACAACATTCTGTGCCTCGTTCCTTAACAAACCAACGGGAAAGACTGATGAAAAAAACGTTTTTAGCAGGCCTAATACTTTCAAGCCTCACCTTAGTTACCCACGCAGCTGACAACGACGTTACGACTAGACCAGACGTTTATTACATGACCATTGGCGAAGTCACAGATAGCCTCAAACTCTTGCCGCCACCTCCTGCTATGGACAGCATCGCCTTTCTCAATGACAAAGCGCAATATGACAAAGGCAAACAACTCCGGCCAACGCCACGAGGCGAAATGGCTTATAACGACGCCCATGTGAGCGGTGCAGGTGTCCCGCAAGCTTTCTCGGAAGCCTTTGGATTGAACATCACCGAAACGGACACACCCGAAATCTACACCTTACTACGTAACTTCCGTGAAGATGCCGGAGAACTATCAACACGGGCGGCAAAACAACACTACATGCGCATTCGTCCTTTCGCCTTCTTTAACGAACATACCTGCCGTCAGGATGATGAAGAAAAACTCTCTAAAAATGGTTCTTACCCTTCGGGACATACGGCTATTGGCTGGGCGAGCGCACTAGTCCTTGCTGAAATCAATCCAGCACGTCAACAAGAAATCTTTGAACGGGGTTTTGAAATGGGACAAAGCAGGGTCATCTGTGGCTACCATTGGCAAAGTGACGTCGATGCGGGACGTTTAGTCGCCAGCGCAGTTGTTGCAACCTTACATACAAAACCCGCTTTTATCCAACAGCTAGAAAAAGCAAAAGCAGAATTTAATAAACTGAATAAAAAATCCTAAGCTAAAGGCAACTCAAATCCCGCTACGACTGTAGCGAGACAGAAAATCCCCTCGCACCATCAGTCCGAGGGGATTGGAAAAATACTACACGAATCACTTAACATACTTCCTGAATCATCTATTCGTACAGCAATGCTTTACGCCCTTTACCTGCCGTTATCCCTATGCGGCTAACCTCAAGGACAATACGCCGGCAACACATCATGCCGCTCATATAGCCGTTGTAACCTGATGCTATACATATCAACTCCTAACTTCAGCATACACATCCATCATTATCTGCCGACAATATCCTCTCTCATTTCCCGCCGCATCGAACAACACCTGAAAAAATAGCCAACCTAGCGCTTCGAACACCTTATAATTCCGCCATTCAACCCGATATTTCCTATGCCCCTACTCGAAGCCAACAACCTCACCCTCCTGAAAGGCAGCAGCCTTCTACTTCGTCATTTCCATCTGCATATTGATGCGGGACAAATTATCCATCTCACGGGCGACAACGGCAGCGGCAAAACCTCACTACTACAGGCACTCGCGGGTCTCATCACCCCACAAGGTGGACAAATAACCCGTCATTGCCCACTACTTTACCTTGGACACCGCCCAGGCATAAAAAACACATCTACGGCGCGTGAAAATTTGCGCGACGCAGCACGCCTCTACCATGGCATGCCGCACACAAACCTTGAGCAACGCCTCAATGAAGCCCTTAATGCCGTAGGGCTACCACCTGATGACCATCGACAAAGCCGCTACCTCTCGGCAGGACAACAACGCCGTTGCCAACTCGCCCGTCTGTGGCTTACCACCCCGCCGTTGTGGTTACTTGATGAACCGCTAACAGCTTTAGACGCAACAACCACGACCACCCTACTACAGCATCTGGAGCAACACCGTCACCAAGGCGGTGCTGTCATTATCACCAGCCACCAACCGCTTGCGCTACCGCATATGGAAACGCGCCAGCTTGGCATCCGCTAAAACCTTCTTCCCTCATTCAAAGCGCTGTTATCACGCCCCATCACAACCGCCTATCCTAAAAACTTCACCTGCCGGAACAGCCGCCTTTCTTCGATAATGAATGACGCTTAATCTTCCACGCGCTATCCACTCACCTATTCGCTGCAAATCGCGAATCTATAGCATAGCTACCGCCTCTTTCCACGCCAGCAGCACGCGTTGACAGCCATTACGCACAAAACCACGAACACGCAACATCACAAGCCCGCATCACGCACATGCTATAATTCACACAGATTTTCGGCACCATGGCTTATGGCACAAAAAGAAACGCACATTACCCCGATCCCAACACAATGGATTGGCCCATTAACCGTGTATGGCAACGCTATGCACGATACCGTCAACATCCCGCTCGCCACCTACGAATCCCCCTTGTGGCCTTCAACAGCGCGTGGCGCCAAAGTGGCGCAGCATTGCGGGGGCATACGTTGCACTATCATAGATGAGCGCATGGCGCGCTCCGTACTCCTCGAAGCACCTAATGCCGAAATCGCCTACACCACCCTTACCGCCATTCGTGCTCGCATGCCAGAACTGGCTACCGTTGTGGCAAACACAAGTCACTACGCTCGCCTGTTAGATATCCACGGACAAATCGTCGGGAACTTGCTCTACCTACGTTTCGAATACAGTAGCGGCGATGCCTCAGGTCATAACATGGTCACCAAAGCGGCTGATGCCTTGCTTAACTGGTTACTAGCGGAATACCCACAACTTGCTTACGGTTCCATTTCCGCAAATTACTGCACCGACAAAAAAGCCAGCGCGGTGAACGGCATTCTAGGGCGCGGCAAATACGTCATTGCTGAACTCACCATTCCGCGTCCACTTTGCGCACGCTTCTTACGCACCACACCAGAAAAAATAGTCACGCTGAACCTACATAAAAACCTCATTGGCGGCACACTGGCAGGCAGCATTCGCAGTGCCAATGCGCATTTTGCCAATATCTTGCTCGCCTTTTACCTCGCAACAGGCCAAGATGCCGCTAACATCATTGAAGGTTCACAAGGCATCGTTCATGCTGAAAATCGAGAAGATGCCCTCTATTTCTCCTGTACCCTCCCCAACCTCATTGTGGGCACGGTCGGCAATGGCAAAGGGGCAGCGTTAACCGTCGTCGAAGAACACCTACAAACCCTTGGTTGTCGTGCAGCACGCGCGCCGGGCGAAAATGCACGTCGCCTTGCAGCTATCTGTGCCGCTACTGTTCTTTGTGGCGAACTATCTCTGCTTGCGGCGCAAACTAACCCGGGAGAACTGATGCGAGCCCACCTCGCATTGGAACGGCATAGATGAATAACGTCAACCACCGCAAACGCGAACACCTCGACATACTCGCCCAAGACCCTGACATTGAACGTCGCTGCGATGGCTTTGCGCATATCCGGCTCAGCCACCGCGCCTTACCTGAAATTGCCTTATCTGATGTAGATACCCGTTGCGACTTTCTCGGCAAAACTCTACAACTCCCGCTCCTCATCTCGTCCATGACCGGCGGTAACGATGCCCTCATTCGCCGCATCAACCACAACCTCGCGCAAGCGGCACAACATTGCGGCATTGCCTTAGCGGTTGGATCACAACGCGTTCAATTTAGCGAAGCTGCCGCTGAGGCCAGTTTCCGACTACGAGACATCGCTCCAGATACCGTGCTCATCTCAAACCTAGGCGCCGTCCAGCTTAACTACGGCTTTAATAGCGCGCACTGCTTACAGGCGGTTGAAACCTTGGCGGCCGACGGCATCTACCTACACCTCAACCCATTACAAGAAGCTGTCCAACCAGAAGGCGATACAAACTTTCGCGCCCTCTCTGAAAAAATTGCCGCCATCGTGCAAGACCTCCCCGTTCCGGTACTACTTAAAGAAGTGGGCAGCGGCTTCTCACCCGCAGACATTGCGCTTGGCAAAGCGGCCGGCGCTCACTATTTCGACCTCTCTGGCCGTGGCGGCACCTCATGGAGCCGCATCGAACACCATCGGCGCCGTGATCCAAGCGATACACTCGGCCTTACCTTCCAAGACTGGGGACTCACAACCGTCGAATCCTTGCGCCTGAATCGCCGTGCGCATCCCGACGTTACCCTTATCGCCAGCGGCGGTATCAGAAACGGCATTGACATGGCAAAAGCCGTCCTCCTTGGCGCACAACTGTGCGGCATAGCCGCGCCATTCCTTAGCGCGGCTCAACAATCGGCGCAAGCAGTTATCCAAATAATCGACCAATTGGCGCGCGAATACCGCACGGCGCTCTTTCTCCTTGGCTGCCGAGACAATGCCGCCTTACGCGACAATCACCACCTCCTCGTAACCTCATAAAGAAACCATCATGAACATCGGCATCGACCAACTCAGCTTCTACACCCCGCATTACTACCTTGAGCTTGCTGCGCTTGCTGCCCATCACAAAATCAACCCCGATAAATATCGCTTGGGAATCGGACAAGAGCGCATGGCTATTGCGCCCCTTGATGAGGATATCATCAGTATGGCGGCCAATGCCGCCGCACCACTGCTACAAAATCACAGCCCCGACAACATCGACACCATCTTATTTGCTACGGAAAGCAGCGTTGACCAAGCCAAATCTGCGGCAGTCAGCGTACACCGCCTACTCAAACTACCCAGCAATTGCCGCACCGTTGAACTCAAGCAAGCCTGTTACAGCGCCACCGCCGCGCTACAACTGGCCTGCGCTTATATAGCGCGTCACCCTAAACGAAAAGTGCTGATATTAGCATCCGACATTGCCCGCTATGACCTTGATGGCCCTGCCGAACCCACACAAGGCGCCGCTGCTATCGCCATGCTCATCAGCGCTGACCCGCGACTGGTTACCATCGAACCCATCAGCGGCTTATACAGCGAAGACATCATGGACTTCTGGCGTCCCAACTACCGTAAAACCCCGCTCGTTGACGGCAAATACTCTGCTCTTGCCTACCTCAAAGCATTAGAACACGCTTGGCATGACTACCAACATAACGGCGGCGATGACTACGCCACACATACCGCCTTCTGTTACCACCTCCCCTTCAACAAAATGGGCATCAAAGCACACGCGCACCTTGCACGCATCAACCAATGCCATGCAGACGAAAACGCCCTGACTGCCGGCTTGCTATATAGCCGAGAAACCGGTAACAGCTACACCGCATCACTCTACGCCAGCCTTGCCTCCCTCTTGGATAACCGAAACGATCTAGCCGGAAAACGCATCGGCCTATTCAGCTATGGTTCCGGCTGCACTGGCGAATACTTCACCGCGACCATCAGCCACGACTACCAAACACATCGCCGCGGCGACCAACACCGCGCCCTGCTCGCCGCGCGTCAGGCCATTGACTACCCTACCTACCTGCGTTACTGGCATGCCGTTGAAGGCAACAGTAATCTCACACTCCCACGCGACAATCCGGCGCCTTACCGACTTGCCGCCATCGAAAACCACTGTCGCCGTTACGACACACCATGAAACAAGCGCGCGCCCCCGGAAAAATCATACTTAGCGGCGAACATGCCGTTGTCTATGGCGCGCCTGCCATCGTTTGCGCCGTCCAACGCTACACCACCATTGGCTTCGCCCCCATGCACCGCAGCCGCACCATCCGCACCGCACTTAGCGGCATATCTGGCGGCAAACACTACCGCACCAGCGCACTACAACAACTTAAAGCCAAACTAGATCGCCGCTTTGACCAATACAACCGAGGAGAGCGCGCCGTACAAAACATCCTACGCCGCCCAGACGACCTCGTCATCTATAGCCTTGCCACCCTCCTACAACATATCCCGCTCCCGGGATTCAGCAGCAACCGCCGCCTTCCTGTCCCGGGTCGCCTCAGCAGCAACAGCGAACTCCCCCTAGGCGCCGGCATGGGTTCCTCCGCCGCAGCCATCGCGGCAACGCTCGTGCTCTACGAAAACCTTACCGGCTACACCATGAGCGCGCAACAACGCTTTGAACGCGTCCGCTTCTGCGAACGCCTACAACACGGACGAGGAAGCGCCATTGATGCAGCCGCAACCGTATATGGCGGAATACAAAGCCTACACGACGGGACCCCAACGCCTCTGGAAACAACCCTAAACGGCAACTGGTATTGGATACTGAGCGGAATCCCCATCGTCAGCACAGGCGAATGCGTGGCTCACGTACGCCAGCACCACAGCAAAGACCACACACTATGGCAACAATTTGCCGACACCACCCTTGCCCTACAAAACGCTTTAGAAAACGACAGCGATCCACGAGCCGCCCTACAAGAAAACCACCGTTTACTTACCCATATCGGTGTCGTTCCCGCTCCGGCGGCGGCACTAATTGCGGCTGTAGAAGCAGCAGGGGGAGCCGCCAAAATCAGCGGAGCAGGCGCGCATCGTGGCGAAGGCGGCGGCATTATCCTTGCTTACCATCCCGACCCCCAGGCACTCCCCTTATTCCTGAACCAATCTCCCGTATACCGCTGGGAAAACCTACACATTGCCGAACAAGGCGCGCACATACTCCCTGATACAGACAGCACAGAAGCGCTCACCGCCAGCGCCATCACCACCTAAATAAATCGCAAAGACACAGCGCCCCACGCAATTTGAAACTTTCGCGCATCGTATTTATCGCATTTTTTCGCAGAATTTATCGTGCGCAGGATTACCTAACAGACCCCAGCACCTCTGGAAACACCCCTAAACGAACAACTGATATTGAATACTGAACGGAATCCCTATCGTCAGCACAGGCGAATGCCTGGCTCACGTACGCCAGCACCACAGTAAAGACCACACACGATAGCAACAATTTACTAACACCACCTTTGCCCTACAAGACGCTTTAGAAAACCACAGCGCCCCGCCAGCAGCCCTACAAAAAACCACCATTTACTTACCTTGAGACCTATGCAAAACCCTCCAACTCATCCACGCATTCATTTTTCAACACAAATG
>JAUMZX010000013.1 GCA_030527905.1 Cardiobacteriaceae bacterium | reverse complement strand
GTGGATGTCGGGGTAATGTAAGCGGTTTGGGGTCCTTTTGCAAAGGTCTCACTCTAGTCCCTATCGCCTACAAATGAGATATTTGCGCTTTGTCCTTTCGTTTAATCAAAAAGCAGATGAAGCTAATTAACCTGCTTGCGGTAAAGGATAATTTTCACCATAGTCGATGGTAATTTCATTATCTTGGTCAAGTTGCATCCAACCCCAGCTCTCAGATGTTTGTAGCAATGCAAGGCATAACTTATTATTGAGGCCATGCCCAGACTTGTAGCCTTGATAATGTCCTAGCAACGGGGCACCAAGCAGATAAAGATCTCCAACCGCATCTAACAATTTATGACGAACAAATTCATCGTCAAAACGCAGCCCTTGCTCATTCAGAACACGATAGTCATCTACGACCACAGCATTATCCAATCCACCACCTAATGTTAAACCGTGACTTTGTAGGTATTCAATATCACGCAAAAAGCCAAAGGTTCTCGCGCGACTAATGTCGCGAATATAACGACGGGTAGAAAAATCAAGTCGAGTCGTATTATTACGATGACGGAAAACAGGATGATCAAACTCTATCGTAAAATCAAAACGGCATCCCGCAAAAGGAGAGAGTCGTGCCCATTTATCACCTTCTCTTACTTCTACAGGTGTCCTGATCTGGATAAAGCGTTTTATAGCATCCAGTTCACGAATTCCCGCTTGTTGCAAAAGAAAAACGAATGGTGCGGCACTACCATCCATAATAGGAACTTCTGGCGCATTCAATTCAATAACAATGTTATCAATCCCCAGACCAGCAAGAGCAGACATAAGATGTTCAATGGTCGCGACACGTACGCCATTACCATCTACAAGAGCAGTACATAATTGAGTATCTTTAACTAACAGCGCATTTGCTGGGATTTCTACAGGAGGTGTTAAATCAACTCGCCTAAAAATAATACCGCAATCCATATTAGCGGGTAAAAAACGTATATCAACTCGTTTCCCACTGTGAACACCAATACCAGAACCAGAAATGGGATGACGTATGCTGCGTTGTCTTGCCATTATTAGCGCGTACGTTTACGTAGCAAGCCTGCTAAGTTAAACCCACCACCCGTCGTATTATTATTGTCATGGTGATAATTATCGCGCTCAAAGGTTTCTTCCCGCGATACAGAGGTATTGTGCTCATCACTTGCACGAATACCAAAGAGGTCGTTAGATTGGGTATAACCACCAAAAATGCCGCTATCTTCGCCGCCTTCTATTCCTGTCGCGACAACAGTAACACGAAGCGTATCTCCCATATTATCGTCAACAATTAAACCAATTTTCAGATTCACTTGTTCAGGATCAATGATATCGTAAATAACATTACCTACCATTTGATATTCAGCTGTTTTTACACTAGAGCTGGCACTCACATTGACGAGTAATCCGCGCGCAGACGCCAATTCAATATTTTCCAGTAATGGTGAAGAAATAGCTTTCTCAGTTGCAGCACGAGCACGATCTTCACCCTTAGCTTCGCCAGAACCCATCATAGCGATTCCACGTTCACTCATGATAGTTTTCACATCCTCAAGGTCAGTATTAATTACCCCGAGTTTCTGAATAATACTGGCAATACTATGTACCGCATCTTTCAATACATCATCTACGGTTTTAAATGAACCAATCAGAGTAGCGTCTTCGCCCATCACTGCCGAAATGCGATCATTGGGAATAATAACGAGGCAGTCTACTTCACTTTTCAGCACTTCTAAACCCGCTTCTGCTTTGCGCATCCGTGGCATACCTTCAAAGGTAAAGGGCTTTGTCACAATAGCTACGGTTAGAATACCCATATCACGTGCTACATTTGCAATAACCGGTGCCGCACCTGTACCGGTACCCCCTCCCATGCCCGCAGCAATAAATACCATATCAGCCCCATTTAAAGCATCGCGAATTTTATCGCGATCTTCCTCGGCTGCTTGGCGTCCAACTTCTGGTTTAGAACCAGCACCCATCCCACGCGTTGTTTTAACCCCAAGTTGTAATTTATTTTGGATAGGGTTTTCTTGTAAAACTTGTTTATCGGTATTGGCAACAATCAGCTCAACGCCGTGTAAATCGAAGTCCATCATCTGTTTTAGCGCGTTGCAACCACCGCCACCGATGCCAATGACTTTAATCATTACCGGTGAAGATGTATCGGTCTCGTCCATCAATTGAAAAGAAGCCATAGCTTTACCTCTATTTTTATTTCTCGTTACAAATAACGCTTTATAAAATTTCTAACATCCGCAATTATACCGACTTTTTCTTCTTTTGCCCAAACATAATCCGTGATCGGTATTTGTTGCAAATGAAAGAGCCCTAGAGTTGTTACCATACCGGCATCACCTTGTAGGTGAACATCTAATCCTTCCACTCTAGGCGGGACAAAAACACGTACGGGACAATTAAAGAATTCAGCAGCTTCCTCCGCTAATCCTGGAATTTGTGCCCCTCCCCCAGTAAAGACCATGCCGCCATCTAACATTTGTCTCAAACCAATACGATGTAGTTCTTTACCAATTCGAGAGAAGAAACTCTGATAGCAGGCTAATATGATAGCTACCATATCTTGGCTTGATAAATGCCGATCCGGCAAATGTCCTGTGCTCGGCAGGGGAACTCGATGGTTATTACATAGCTTGGTTTGAAGCGCGCCATGACTACGCTTAAGCATTTCTGCCGACTGACGCGGAGTTCGTAAAGCCGTAGCCAGTTCACTCGAAACCTGCTCTCCCCCCATTGCTAACGTTGCTGCGTGCATAGGCTGATTACGATACCACAGCATAATATCAGCCGTTCCTGCACCAATATCCACCGTACACACGCCCAGATCACGTTCGTCCGCGCTACTGGCAGCATAAGATGAAGCTAGACCAGCATAGATAATACCTTCAATATCAATCCCCGCCTGACGTACACATTGGCTCAGATTTTCAACTGCTGCGCGACGCGCACTGATAATATGTACCCGAGCTTCTAATTTTTCGGCAGTCATACCGATAGGATTAGTAATCCCTTGATTACCATCTACAATAAACTGTTGTTCTAAAACATGTAATAAAGTTTGCTCACTTTTAGTCGCAATTTGACGCGCCCGCATCACCGCATGCACGACATCGTTATGACTGATTTGGCGACTACGAATAGATATACGCCCATCGCTATTCACACCCAAAATATGTTCGCCACTAATACTGATTAAAGCACTATTTATTTTCAAACCAGCTTCTTGTTCGGCGATGGCGGCCGCTTGTCGAATCGCTGCTGTTACGGCAGGAATATTGGTCACAATTCCCGCTTTTAGTGCAGCATGAGTTGAGACTCCACTGCCCAACACCTCAAAATAGCTGTGATTACTACCCACTTCCGCAATGGTTACTCGCGTACGAGAACTACCTACATCAATGACTACTTTGATCGCTTGCTCGTTCATTTTTCTTGCCTTTTGCTGTTTCTGCGGTGACTGGTTTTACGCCCGGTTTCCAACGGACGGAAAAACCGTCGTGATACCGCAGATCAATCGCTTCAATATAACGATTGTAAGGTTTAATAACTTTTTGATTAACCACTACCAATTTTTTTAGCCGTTCATTAAGCTGATCGCGTCCCAGAATCACATCTAACCCATTTAGCTGGGCGTGCCACACAAGACGCGGGTCAAGTGTCAATTGTTGTATATCCAAGTGACGAGCCGCCAACCACGGCGCCATCTCTTCATAATATTGCAGGACATGCTTTTCATAACCATCAGGCCCTTGTAAATTAAAAAGGACACGCAATTTGTCATTATCTGGGATAGAAAAAACTTCCCCTCCAGCATCTAAAAAAGCATTTTGTCCCCAACGTACTACAGGAATCCGTTCTTCCAATTTAATCTCTACGGCATCTGGCCAACGTTTATACACACTCGCCTTCGCAATCCAATCCAGATGTTGTATCTCGCCCGCAAGCAAAGCCGCATCCATATGCAACAAATCTTTCTGACGATGCTGCCGTATAATTTCGCTAATCTCATGCATATCGCCATAACGCAAAGGTTTTTGAATGACCACGCGCTTAAGCGGAAAAAACGTCACTTTCGACAAACGTTGATAAATATTGTACATAGCGAGAGCAATACCAATCAGTAGCACGACTACAAAAAGACATTCCAGAATTAATGAAAAAATCTGCCACATCGTACGATCCTCACGTGGCACACTCACCGAGGAATGACGTAAATATTGATTTTGTCGCGGTTCGGTCATAAAGGATTCAGAAGGCCTGTGCTAACACTTTCAACACCAGCACTTGCATACTCATACCGGCGGCTTGAGCAGCCACAGGAACCAGAGAATGCGATGTCATACCAGGGGACATATTGATTTCGAGCAACCAAGGATGTCCATCCGCACCTAAAATAAAATCGACTCGGGCCCAGCCCTTACTACCAATACTTTCATATGCGGCTAGCGCCAAACGACGCATCTCCGCGTCCAGTTCAGGCGACAATTCTGCGGGACAAAAATAGCGGGTATCATCAGCAAGATACTTCGCTTCATAATCATAAAATTTATGTGCACTCGAAGCACAGATCTCCACCGATGGCAGCACCTCACCAGCAACAACCGCATAAGTCAGCTCACGCCCCGTCACCCAGCATTCCGCCATGATTTTTTCTGCGACGCCTCCCGCTTTCTGATACGCCGTCTCCAGCTCTTTTTGATTAGCAATACAACTAATCCCCACGCTTGATCCTTCTAAAGCAGGTTTAATAGCAAACTGCGTTCCCCCAAGAACGGAAACAAGGTCGTCATAACGCGTTTGAGCATCAATCAACATATCGGACTGCACAGGTAAGCCATATGCCGACCACAACTTTTTCGTCAACACCTTATCCATAGCCAAGGCACACGCCAATACACCAGCGCCCGTATAGGGCACGCCCTGCCAATCAAGAATTGCCTGAATCTGGCCATCCTCGCCACCACGACCATGCAAGGCAATAAACGCGCAAGAAAACCCATCCGCTTTCAAACGAAAAACAGCATCATGCTCACGCGTATCCACCAAATAAGCGTCCACACCTGCCGCACACAACGCCTGATGAACTTCTGCACCGCTTTTCAGCGATACTTCCCGTTCTGCCGAATCGCCACCGTAAAGAACAGCAACCTTACCAAAATCGTTCATACACCATGCTCCGTCACCATATCTTTTGCGACACGGCCAATATCGCCCGCACCAAAGTAAATCACCACATCTCCATCTTGCAGCAAATTATCATAAAGTTGCTGATTAATCGCACCTTTATCCGCGATAAATACCGGTTCGACCTTACCATGCGCCCGAATAGCACGTGCCAACGCTCGGGTATCCGCGCCAGCAATTGGCGCTTCGCCCGCACTAAAAACATCCGTTAACACCAATGCATCACAATTTGATAACACCTCGGCAAAATCATCTAAACAATCGCGTGTTCGGGTAAAACGGTGTGGTTGAAACACAGCAAAAACGCGACGCCCGGCAAAACCTTCCGAAGCCGCCTGTAACACCGCACGAATCTCATTCGGATGATGCCCATAATCTTCGAAAATATCCGCCCGCCCATGCTCATGTTCAATCACCCCATGATGCGTAAAGCGTCGCCCTACTCCTTTGAAATGCGCCAAACCAGCAGTAATAGCCTCTCGACTCAAACCCAGTTCTTCCGCAACAATAAAAGCAGCCAATGCGTTCAACACATTATGCTTACCCGGCATATTAAGACTTAAGGCGAACGTCTCCTCACGGTCTTTCAATTTCACATCAAAACACATAGTCAGGCCGACTTGCCGCACATTTATGGCACGCACATCAGCTTGCTCAGAAAAACCATACGTTCGCATAGGACGTGCGACCTCGGTTAAGACCGACCGAACACCTTCATCATCCACGCATAATACGGCCAAACCATAAAACGGCAGATTGTGTAGAAAACGCACGAAACCTTGCTTCAAATTATCGAAACTACCGCCGTAATTTTCCAGATGATCCGCATCAATATTGGTCACCACCGAAATCATCGGTTGTAGATGAAGAAAAGAAGCATCCGACTCATCTGCTTCTGCTACCAAATATTGCCCATCACCCAATCGCGCATTACTACCGGCTGCCGTCAGTACACCACCAATCACAAAAGTGGGATCTAAGCCTGCGTCTGCGAGAACAGAAGCAATCAAGCTGGTTGTTGTTGTCTTACCATGCGTACCGGCAACCGCAATACCGAAACGAAAACGCATCAACTCAGCCAACATCTCAGCGCGCCGAATCACTGGAATCCCTAACTCACGCGCACGTTGTACCTCAGGATTGCTAGGATCAATAGCGGAAGACGTAACAACCACAGAAACATCCTGCACATTATCTGCCGCATGTCCCAAAAAAATCGTTGCCCCTTTCGCAGCAAGACGCTCCGTATTAGCAGAAGTCTTCAAATCCGAACCACTGACCGCATAACCAAGCGTAATCAGAACCTCGGCGATAGCGCTCATCCCAACGCCACCAATACCCACAAAAAAAACATTACGTACCCGTCGCATCTGACGACGCTCAATCCGTCCGAAATGCAGATCCGCTGCAGTCATCGCATTCATAAAACAGCCTCAATTTCTTGCATAATATTTTCTAATGCCTTGGCATGCGAGCAACTACGCGCACGATCTGCCTGCATCAACAAAAGACCACGATCATGGCGCGCAACAATTTCCTCCGCCAGTTTTTCGGCAGTTAAATCGGCCTGCTGAATCAACGTTGCCGCCTTTGCTTCAACCAACCCTTGCGCATTTGCCGTTTGATGATCATCTACCGCGAACGGGAATGGTACAAACAAAGCCGAAACACCTACCGTTGATACTTCTGCCACTGTCAAAGCACCTGAACGCGCAATCAGCCAATCTGCCGCGCCATAAGCACCTGCCATATCCTCAATAAACGGTACAATTTCTGCGGTCACGCCAGCTTGCTGATAAGCGCTTTGCGCCTCCTCTAGCCAACGTTCCCCCACCTGATGCAAAACCTGCGGCCGCATCTCAGGCTTCAACAGCGCTAATGCTTGAGGTAACAACGTATTTAAAGCCTTTGCGCCTTGCGATCCACCTAAAACCAATAAATGCATCGCCCCTAACCGACCAAGAAAACGCTGAGCTGGCGCGGGTACAGCACTAATATCAAGACGTACCGGATTCCCCGTTACCACATACTCGCCCGCCTTCAACCCCATCTTGACAGCGGCGCGTGCATCAGCCAGCAAAATCTTGCGGGCATGACGTGCCAAACGCCGGTTCGTTAGCCCTGCAACGGCGTTTTGCTCATGGATAACCAATGGAATGCCGCGTTTAGCGGCAACCAATCCACCCGGCCCCGAAGCAAAACCGCCCATGCCAATAACGACATCAGGACGCGTATCACGAATCACCACACCGGCACGTCGTAAGGCGCGCCATAACATAAAAGGCGCTTTTAACCATCCCAGAAGTCCGTTACCTCGTAGCCCACGTACCGCAATATCATGAAAAGCAAATCCCGCTTCTGGTACTTTTCGCCCTTCAAACCCATGGGCATTACCAAGCCAATGTATAGTAGCGCCGCGCTCTTGTGCAGCGCGCGCCACAGCAAGCGCGGGATAAACATGACCACCTGTACCACCCGCCATCATCAAAACCGTTTTGCCTTGTAATGTGCTCATTCAAATAATTTTTGTTGTTGAAAAAATGTGAAGCATTCTGCCTTGTTCATCTTTACCTAGCAAATGAACATCAAGGAAGATTCCTTATATCAAGCCTTCGCGTCTCGCTTGAAAACGACTTTCCGCATCAATACGCGCCAAAATACCAAGCGAAATACAAACGATAACAACAGAGCTACCACCATAACTCACCAAAGGCAGTGTTAACCCTTTTGTTGGCAGTGAACCTGTGGTGACACCAATATTCACTGCCGCCTGAATAGCAATAAGTAATCCGATGCCATACGCAAGCAAACTGGCAAAACGTTTACGCACCCGATCCGCAAGGCAACCGATAGCAAAAGCGCGCCATACTAGAAGAACAAACAAGCCAATCACCACCAGCGCACCAAGCAGACCAAATTCTTCAGCGATAATAGAAAAGATGAAGTCAGTGTGCGCTTCTGGTAAATAATCATGCTTTTGCACGCTTTGCCCTAAGCCGCTGCCAAACAAACCGCCGCTGCCAATTGCAATCAAAGAATTAACCAGTTGATACCCCTCGTCATACTGATGTTCCCAAGGATGGAGAAATGTCATCAACCGTTTAACCCGATAAGGCGCGGCAACCAATACAGCTACCATGGCAATAGAAACCGCCACAAAAAACAAGGCAAAACGTTTGCCATTCACGCCGGCCATAAACATCATGCCAAGCACAGTCGCGACCATAACCATAGTAGTCCCAAAGTCAGGTTGCTTAACCAAAATAACGGCAAACAAACTTGTAATGCACAACAATTCAAAAATAGGTTTCCAACTGCGATCCAAAAAATGGTTATTGCGTTGCAAGAAGGCAGCCGCGTAAATAATCATGGATAATTTGACGACTTCGCCTACCTGCAAATTAAAAAGGCGCAAATTCAGCCAACGTCGCGCCCCATTCACGGAAAAACCAATCCACGGAAGATAAATAGCAAACAATAGGAGTAACGAAATAATCAAAAAGCGTCCGCTGTTTTGATAAAAAAAATGGGTCGGTAAGCTATAACACACATAAGCGGCGAATAAACCAAACACATAGAATACGGCCTGCCGTGTGGTGTAGTAATACATATCACTATTATGCCCAACCGCTTCGCTCATTGAAGCTGACGTTACCATCACAATGCCAATAGCAATCAGCGCTAGCCAAGCAAACAATAACCAAACATCGGGAAATTCCAGCCCTTGCCAACGCTGCGTCCCTTGTTTCTGGCTTTTATGAAACTCATGAATATGCTGATCGCTTTTCACCGTACTGCGACTCGACAGCGGCGTTCCTAACGGCATGTTGACGTAACCTCATAAGCAAAGGCATTACCACGCGCATCATAACCATTAAACTGATCAAAGCTGGCTGTTGCCGGTGCTAATAAAACGCAATCACCTGATTGCGCCAATTCACGCGCACGCGCAACCGCTTTATCCAGCGTCCCGCAATTTTCATAGGCAATTTTTACCGCATCGAATGCGGTCATCATGTCGCGGTTGTCGACGCCAATCAGCAAGACCTGACGCACGGTTGAAGCCTGAATGACTTGTGCTAAAAGTGAAAAATCTTGATTTTTACCCACGCCACCCGCAATCAGAATGACCGGATTTTTCAATCCTGCCAGCGATGCCGCAGCGGCACCAATATTGGTCGCTTTCGAATCATTAATCCAGCGTACGCCATTCTCCTCGGCAACGGTTTGCATACGGTGCGGTAAACCGGCAAATGTTTCCAATGCAGGCAAAACTTGTTGAGGCCGTACCCCAAAGGCTTCCAGCATTAATAACACACACAATACATTAGAGAAATTATGCGAACCGCTTAGACGCAGCCGTTCTGTATCTAATACAAGCTGATTGTGCAGATAAATCTTGCCGTCACTGACGCGGTTAGGCAGGGTTGCCGCCGTTCCGTAAAAAATAATATTCTGCCCTTCGCCGGCCAATTTCGCGCATTCGTCATCCTCACCATTGAGAATACAAATACTGGATTGGCGTACCAAATTACCTTTGGCGGCCGCATAATCTGCAAAACTGTCGTAGCGATCCAGATGATCTGGTGTGATATTCAGGACAGCGCCAACGCGAGGATAAAGTGAAGGACACAATTCCAGCTGATAACTGGAAAGCTCAATAACGTAGCAATCGGCTTCCTCTGGATCAAACAAAGCGTCCAATACTGGACGACCAATATTGCCGCACAATTTTGCTTTGAAACCGGCATATTGCAAAGATTTGGCCAGCAATGTGACTACGGTGGATTTACCATTGCTACCGGTAACGGCTAGCACTGGCTTATCATTTAAACGAGCGAACAGCTCGACATCATTGATCTGTTGGGCAAACGAAGCGGCAAAAGCAGCACGACGTCGATCCACGCCCGGGCTTACCACCAACGTTCCCGCGCCAGCAAAGGCTTGCGGGTCATCAAAATTCCGTTTCTCAATGCGTCTTTCTTCAAGACGCTCATCAAGGCCGATCGCGTCATAACCCGCCTCGCGCAATAAATCGAGGGCTACGTGTCCTGACGCCCCCATGCCTACCACCAATACTGGCTC
Organism: Cardiobacteriaceae bacterium; assembly: GCA_030527905.1. Lineage (GTDB taxonomy): Bacteria > Pseudomonadota > Gammaproteobacteria > Cardiobacteriales > Cardiobacteriaceae > Cardiobacterium. Next base: position 10,477 of record JAUMZX010000013.1, on the reverse strand, counting down.
AGCGAGCGCAAGTGCTCGCAATTTACTTGTCATCGTATCCATTAGCGTAACTTCAGCGTAGAAAGACCAATTAAAACCAGAATCACCGTAATAATCCAGAAACGGATTGTCACGCGTGACTCCGGCCACCCAGAAAGTTCAAAGTGATGATGCAGCGGCGCCATCCTAAAAACGCGCTTACCACGCATTTTAAATGAACTCACCTGAATCATGACTGACAGCGCCTCAGCGACAAACACGCCGCTCATCAAAGCAAAAACCAGCTCTTGGCGTATTGAAACCGCGACCGTTGCCAACGCTGCTCCCAGAGAAAGCGCGCCGACATCGCCCATAAAAACAAGAGCAGGATGGGCGTTGTACCAAAGAAATCCCAAACCCGCGCCAGCAATAGCCGCACAAAAAACGGCCATTTCTCCTACCCCAAGAATCGCCGGTTGATGCAGATAGTTGGCAAAATAAGGATTTCCGGAAATATAAGCAAAAACAGAAAGACCGCCCGCCACCAGAACGACCGGCATAATAGCTAAACCATCAAGCCCATCCGTCAAATTCACGGCATTACTTGAACCAGTAAGCACAAAATAGACGAAAGGCAAAAATACCCAGCCCATCTGCCAAGAAACATCTTTAAAAAAAGGAACGATTAATGTGGTTTCAATCGGTGTAGACGCGCTCGCATAGAGCCAAATCGCTGTTAATAAGGAAACCAACGAGAGTAACGCGTATTTATGTTTGGCACGTAATCCCTGCGGATCTTTCAGCACTAACTTACGATAATCATCAATCCAGCCAACTGCGCCGAAACCGAGCATCACGAATAGCGCAATCCAAGTATATTTAACGCGCAAATCCGCCCATAACAACATCGCGGCACACACACTTAAAATAATCAACGCGCCCCCCATGGTTGGCGTACCCGCCTTTTTCAAATGGGTTTGTGGACCATCATCGCGCACATATTGCCCCATTTGCAGCTGACGCAAGAGCTCAATCATCTTGCCACCAAGACCAATCGACAGAAACAGCGCCGTCAACGCGCCCAAAATGACACGTGAAGTAATGTACGTCAGCGCATTTAATGGGCTGAAATAGGCACTGAGCCAGTCGGCAAGAGCATAGAGCATGTTTTATCCTTTAAGCATAGTTTTTAGTCCGGCGGCGGCTAACACACCTTCCATTCCGGCACTACGAGAACCTTTAACCAGTACGGTTGTTGGCGTACTGTCCTGTAATAATTGCGATAAAGCCGCACCTGCTGTGGTTACATCGGCAAAATGGCGCGCTGAGGGAAAGGCAGACAAATAACTTTGCGCCGAACCATCACCCACTACCCAAAAACCATCAATATCCTTCTCAGCTGCGTAGGCGGCCACTTCATGATGCAAATCATCCGCCGCCTCGCCCAACTCCCCCATAGCGCCAGCAATCACGACAGAGCGCGGTGCCATGGCAATCACATCAATCGCCGCTTTAAATGAGGCTGGATTGGCATTGTACGTATCGTCGTACACGGTATGCACACCAACGTGATGAGCGGTTAAACGCGATTGATAGAGCGCAAGTCCCCCTAGCGTTTGCTGCATTTGTCCACCAGAAACGTCGGCAAAAGTAGCCGCCGCACACGCGGCAAGCGCATTAGCAACATTGTGTCGACCCACTAATTTCCAGTGAATCGGATAGTCCGCTCCTGCATAGTGCAGGGTAAACGCACTCCCATCGGCGGCAATTTGCTGTGCGCTCACATCGGCTTCACTATCAAGTGAGAAGGTTTTTTGCGCTCGATTGCGAAAAGTTTCCTGCCAGAGATGAGCCGGCGCGATATCACGATTGATTACAATCGCGCCGTTACTGTGACTGTATATTTCACTTTTTGCCGCAATGACGCCTTCAAGCGAACCAAAGCCAGCAAGATGTGCAGCGGATACATTGGTAATCAAAGCAACGTCCGGACGCACCAAATCGGTTAACGCGGCAATCTCACCGCGATGGTTAGCCCCCATTTCAATCACGGCAAAGCGATCTTCATCCCTAAGTCGTAACAAAGTCAGCGGTACACCAATATCATTATTAAGATTTCCGATAGTCGCCAATGTTTGTCCTTGGCTTTGTAAGAGCCTTTGCAACATTTCTTTCGTACTGGTTTTGCCATTTGTCCCCGTGATAGCAAAAAATTGCGCCCGACTGCGCGCCCGACGGTCACGAGCTAAGGCTAGCAAAGCGGCGTGCGTATCTTTAACGACAATTTGCGGTAGGTCTATCTTAGTTTTCTTCTGTACAAGGGCTGCTACGGCACCTTTTTCTTTGGCTTGAGCAAGAAAATCTTCGCCTTTAAAATTGGGACCATGTAGCGCTATAAAGAGCGTACCTTCTATCAACGTGCGAGTATCCGTACTGAAATCAAGGGCGGAAAAATCCGCACCATCGTATTTACCACTACAAAGTGCGGCGATTTCTGCAGCGTGCAGTGGTATGTTTAGCGATTTTGCTTTAGCCATGACTGTACGGTTTCCTGATCAGAAAAATGGTGTTTACTCGTTCCGATAATCTGGTAGTTCTCATGCCCTTTGCCAGCAATGACCACGGCATCTCCTGCCTGTAGCTGTGGCAGAACAAAGGTAATGGCCACTTCACGAGAGCGCTGAATCCATGCTTGTTCACGGTGTCCCATACCGCGCACAATATCGGCAATAATATCCGCTGGATTTTCCGTGCGCGGATTATCATCGGTCACGACAATCGCATCCGCATAACGTTCCGCTGCTTGCGCCATCAACGGACGCTTACCGCTATCCCGATCGCCGCCGCAACCAAACACGCACCATAGTTTTCCGGACACATGCGCCCGCACACCTTGCAAAATATTAGCCAACGCAGCAGGGGTATGTGAGTAATCAACGATAGCCGCTGCGCCATTTCCCAAACTGATTCTTTCCGCGCGACCGGGTACACCATGTAACGCCGCAAGTTTGTCGGGAAGCGATTGGAATGGCGTTCCAAGCGCCAGCAGACATGCGGCAACATTCAAGAGGTTATCGACATTAAATCGCGCCAATAAGCCGCTATGAACGACGGCACGCTGCGTTCCATTGACCAAGGTAAAACGGATACCATCTAGCGTGAGTTCAATCTCTTCCGCTTGTAACAGTTGTGTTGCCGCTGGATGCGTCTGTCCATGACTACTAACGGCAATAATCTGCGTATCCGCATGCACCCGTTTTTCATCCAGCAAGCGACGTCCATAGGCATCATCAATATTAATCACGGCGTAAGGCAGAGGTCGGGCAAAAAGCCGTGCTTTCGCGAGGAAGTAATCTTCCATATCATGATGATAGTCAAGATGATCGCGGCTTAAATTGGTAAAAACGCCAATACTAAAATCAACCGCAGATGCGCGCTCTTGTGCTAAGGCATGCGACGAGACTTCCATGGCCACCGTTTGGACGCCAGCATCACGGAATTGCGCTAAATACTGTTGTAAACGCAAAGGATCAGGAGTCGTATGGCTCGCTTCCTCAAGCTTATCCAGCGTGCCATAACCAATCGTACCCAGCATGGCGGCATCTGTCGCTTGCGCGAGGAAATACACGAGAGAAGATTTTCCATCCGTTCCAGTTACACCAATCACTTTCAGCGCCTGTGAGGGATGACGGTAAAAGCGGGCAGCAATCAATCCCAAGTGTTGGCTGAGATGCTCACATGCTATTGCACCTGCCGGCAGATTAACATAAGGCGGTTCATAAACAATTGCCGCCGCCTGCATATTAGGTTGATAAAAATCTAAAGCATGATGTTTAATACCTTGCGCCGCCAGCCAGAGTGTATCGCGGTTGACTGCGCGAGAATCACTGACCAGTTTTTTGATTTCACAATCAACCGGAACTATCGCCAAATCTTTTAATAATTCACTGAGTAGCAGGGACATGGGGGGCTCCAGCGCTGTCGTTATCTTCAAATAAAGCGGAATCGGCAACCAAGCCGATTTCTCCAGATTTTGCTATTTTGTCAGGTAGGACGCCAAGCATTTTGAGCGACCATTCTGCAATTTTGGCAAACGGGGGGGCAGCCACGAGGCCACCATAATATTCATCACCTTTGGGATCATCCACGACAACCACCATCGCGATTCGAGGATCAGCCGCTGGCGCATAACCGGCAAAGATACCGCGATAATTCTTCTCCGCGTATCCACCACCGCTTTTAACTTTATGCGAAGTTCCGGTTTTCCCTGCAACCGTATAGCTTTCCATATTGGCGCGTCGTCCTGTACCGCCATCTCCCACCACGGCTTCCAGCATTTTGCGTACTGCATGCGCCGTTTTATCGCTCATCACCCGCTCTCCTTCCGGTTGACTCTCGACTTTCAGCAGTGATAACGGCATTTTGACACCATCATTGGCAATCGTGGCATAAGCATGCGCCAGTTGTAGCGCGCTCACGCTAACGCCATAGCCGTAAGTTGTCGTTGCGTACTCAAAAGCCCCCAGCTTTTCAGTATGCGGAAAATGCCCACGTTGTTCTCCCGGAAAACCAATCCCCGTAGGTTGACCAAGCCCCAACGCTGTCATAAATGCACGGTATTTTTTTCGCGGCAGGCGTTCGCTAATCATCGCCATACCAACGTTTGAAGATTTACGGATTACGCCAACCGTATCTTGAGTGCCGTAATTATGGGTATCACGAACGGTGTAACGCCCCATTTGATACACACCATTCGTCTTAAATTTGCTATTCGGCGTTATAACCCCTGCTTCCAGAGCAGCTGCAACAGCAAGCGGTTTCATAGTAGAACCAGGTTCAAAAGTATCGGTAACAACACGATTCTTTAACAGTTCTGCTTTCCTTTCCGCGCTTATATTCGGATTCCCCGCAGGCAATGACACCATCGCCAAAATCTCGCCCGTTTTAACGTCAACCATGACCGCCGAAACCGATGCCGCATGGAACTGATCCATCGTTTCTTGTAGCACCTGATGCGTAATATATTGAATACGCTTATCTATAGAAAGCTGCAATTGCGCACCCGCCGAAGCTGGCGTCACTTCTTCTACCACCCGTAAGGCACGCCCCGCCCGATCCTGTAAAACTTTAACTTTGCCGGGCTGTCCGGCGAGCCAACTTTCATACAGTTTTTCCAGCCCTTCCTGTCCTTTATCTTCGACATCGGTATAACCAATAACCTGTCCGAGAATTTCTCCAGAAGGGTAAAAGCGCTTATAACTATTCTCGCGCCGTAAGCCGGGAATCTTAAGGTCTAGCGCTTCATTTGCAATACTCGGGGGAATCTGGCGACGCAAATACATGAATTGGGTATCGCCCCGCTTCGCCAATTCATTATAAAAATGACTCAGGTCTTCATCCAACAACTCGGCTAATGGACGTAACGTCTCATATTGATAACGCTGCTGCGCTTCTTCTTCGTTACTCGTATTAACCCAAGAACAATCCTCGCTATATTGACTGTCATTCAAACAAGCTTCTTTCAAGCGCTCAAAATCACCATTGAGGGTTGCCCATAAACGCATCGGATCCGTAATTAAGGTACTCACAGGCGTTGAAATAGCAAGCGGTTCCCCTTCCCGATCAAGAATCATACCGCGCAAAGCATCCTCAGTTTGCAACCGAAGACTACGGTCATAACCGCGCGCGGTTAATTCTTCGGCTGTTGTAACCTGTAAGCGGATTAACTGACCAATTAACCCCAAAGTCGCCAGCGCCAAAAGTGCCATAACGATGTTGCGACGGGTCGTGGCACCATAACGAGAGGCGGAGCGCGCCATATAGGTTTAATCCAAGTAAACGACTTGCGTTGACTGTGGCAGATGCATATCCAGACCGTTACGCACCGCATGATCAATAACGCTATCATCAGCTAGCATTTTTTGCTCCAGCAATAATTGTGTCCACTCGGCATTAATTTGATCGCGCGTTTTTTTCAGTGATTGCACCTCGTTGACAAGATTACTTTGTTCATGGGCAAATTTCGCAGCTTGAACACCGCTAAAGCAAACCCCGCCAAGCAATAAGGTCAAAACAAACATCATGATTTTCATATTTTTACTGCCTTCCTTAATCTGGCACTACGACTTCTCGGATTCACCGCCACCTCATGAGCAGACGGTTTAATAACAGGCGGAACCAGTCGTAGTATCTGATTCAACCTGTTGTGTGCCGATGGAATCTCCGCCGGCAAATATTCTCCTTCATGGGCACGAACAAAGCGCTTAACCAAAGCGTCTTCAAGGCCGTGAAAAGTAATCACCGCCAAAACCCCGCCTGATTTCAACAAACGCGTTGCCGCCTCCAACCCCCGTATAATTTCTCCTACCTCATCATTAACCGCGATACGAATCGCCTGAAAAGTTTGAGTCGCCGGATGAAAACCTGCTTTATGAAACTTGCGTGGTACGGCATCAGCAACCACTTCCGCCAAATCTAAAGTTGTCTGCAAACGCTCTCTTGCCGCCATTACCGCACGCGCAATACGCTTAGCAACCGTATGCGGTTCTCCTCCCCAATCACGAATGACACGCGCAAGTTCTGCCTCATCTGTTTGCGCCAACCAATCGCCGGCAGTTATGCCATTGTCGGAATCCATGCGCATATCAAGCGGCCCTTCCTTATTAAAAGAAAAACCGCGTTCGGCTTGATCTAACTGTGGCGATGAAACCCCAAGATCGAGTAGAACACCATCTAAACAGCCTGTATCAAACGTCTGAAAAGCATTTTCCATGCATGAAAATGGACAACGGGCAAAAGAAAATCGACTATCTGTAAGCATGGCAGCCGTTGCCGCCGCTTGCGAATCGCGATCCAACGCAAATAACCGACCATGAGGTCCTAGTTGTTCGAGAATTAAACGGCTATGCCCTCCCCGCCCAAAAGTAGCATCGAGATACATCCCCTCTTCCCGAATAGCCAATGCTGCCACAGCCTCATGCAGCAATACCGTAACGTGCTTGCCCATTGCTTCATGATTCATATTGACAAACGCTCCAGTGCGCCGCTGAGGTCTAAGCCATCAGAACGTAATTCATTCGCGTCTTGTACATTAATTTCATCCCACGCTTCCTGACTCCAAACCTCAAATTTATTGCCCATGCCGCTCATCACTACTTTCTTATCAAGTCCGGCACGTTGACGTAACGGAGGCGGAATCAAAATACGTCCCGTCGTATCTAACTCACATTCAGCCGCATTACCCATATACAGTCGTTTTAATCGACGAATTTGCGGATCAAAGCTGGGTAATTGCACCAGTTTTTCTTCCACTTTTTGCCACTCTGGCAAGGTATAAAGCAAAAGCTGGTTTTCCAGATCAGCAGTCAGAATCAAAACACCATCACTTTCATCTTCAAATTGCGCCCGCAGTTTCGCTGGTACGGATAGCCGTCCCTTAGCGTCAAGCGAAATATGATAGATACCGCGAAACATAGTGTGTGAGTAGATTTATATTGCACAATTTCCCACATTATACTCTGCGTTCATTTTTTCGCAATGTACAATACACAATTAACAGAAAATCATAGAGATAAAGCAATAAGCAAAATACTAAAGACGTTCATACTCAAACGCTGTTTATCCACAGAAAAGCGGGTTATACACTACTTTATCCACAATGGTGCAATAAAGTGGGAGAAAATTCCTCCCTATATCCCAAAGATTATTTATCGATTATTTTTCAATATATTAGATAATATTAACGGAATATTCTTATATATCAATATGATGTTAATCATTCCCAATAAGAATCGGTTAAATAAACGCACAAAAGATCATGTTGTCGTAGCGGTTCATCGCCTACAGTCGGCAACCCTGATTGATAGAGGAATGGAGAAAAATTTACATAAAGAGAGAGGTTGCCAACTATCTTGGGCACAATAAAAGAGTGGAACTATTCATCAGTCGCAAAACCTAAATGCGCCGCTGTATCTGATTAGCCATATCCTGTGCTGCTAGGCGCGCTATCACGATTCTCACGTGTCTTGAACATCGCAATACGCTCAATAGCTCCCCCGTCCGTCCCTTTAAACTGATTTGCCTTATAAAAAGTAAAATTAAGACAGCTAGCAAGTGGATTTTGAGTAGTTACATTACCGAAAAAGTGTTTTATGAATTAGGATGAGCGCTATATATAATGCGGGGCTATATAACACCCTAAATCCAACGAGGTCGCCGAAATGATAACTTTATATGCGCTAGAAAAATCCCGTGCTTATCGCATTGCCTGGCTATTGGAATTATTACAATTAGAATACGACATAGAGCTTATTGTTCGACAAGCTGACACTGGCTTGGCTCCAGATGCACTACGACAAGTCCATCCGTTAGGTAAATCACCAATTATCAAAGATGATTCGCTAGTGCTGGCTGAAAGCGGCGCCATTGTCGAATATCTAGTTACCCGTTATGGCGCGGCAAGTACATTGAAACCCGACTTAAACAGCAAGATATTTCCAGATTACCTTTTCTGGTTACACTATGCAGAAGGTTCTCTTATGCCATTATTGGTTATATCGTTGGTTTTCCGTCGGATAGATGAAAGAAAAATGCCTTTTTTAATAAAACCTATCGCACACAAAATTACCGAGGGCGTACGCCAAAACTTTATCCATCCGCAACTACAGTTGCACCTACAATACATAGAAAACCAGCTAGCGGACAAAACATGGTTTTTAGGCGATACACTAACGCTGGCTGATGTCATGATGAGCTTTCCATTACAAGCCGCCATTCAACGTACCACATTCCATCTGCCGCATATCACCGACTATGTGCACCGTGTTGAGACGAATCCGGCCTATAAGAAAGCAGAGCAACGAATGGGATTATTTAACCTACTTTAAAGACAGCTATTTTTAACCTCGTACAACTATCGACTGCTTTCATTACTTATCATTCCGTCGCTATTTCTCCTCACATGAGAAATAGCCGCTTCGCACCCTGAATAACTAACTGGATAACATAAAAATTATTATCGCATCTAAAAAACAAGCATTGTAGAAAATAAAGAAAAACCTCTGTTTTAATGATGTGTGGATATCCACTCTTTTTCGTACTCAATATAAAGCGAATAACGCAGCAAAAGAGGGGGACAGGTATTGCTGCTTAAATCTGTTTTTTTCTTAGTAAATAGTGATTAATTACCATGAAACACTGACTTTTATCTGCCATATCAACGCTAAATTAAAACACGGCCAAAGAAAAAATGCTTGCGTATGGTGCCCCCGACAACAAGAAAAGCCTTCAGCTACCTCATTCTGCCATATGCTATTTTGCGGGAAGACTAACTGCCCCACCACCGATGCACTTTTTCATCTTCATGCGTATCTTTTCAATAGCCTTCCAAAACCCATACGGCTACAGCCTGCCCCCTATCAAGGATGAGCACTATTTTCGTTAAACGTCATTCTCATCATAGGTAAACCAAAGTTATATCCCGCCCCTTGCCCTATTAAAAACAGACAATGACGTTGCCCATAAAAATTCTCTTTACACCAACCATAATAAAGAAACATAAAAAAATCCCGCAGCTGCGGGACTTAAGCCATATTCTTCACTATCCTTATAAAGATTATTCCTTCCTGCAAAAATCACGAATACCCTTCCTGCCAACCTAACACGCGCATCATGCGCTTCCATCCATCGTTGCGACCTTTAGTTACTAAATCAATGCCACACTAATCTCTTCATCAATACGTGCAACAAAATGGTTATGCTGATATATGTGATAATGTCCTTCATCGGCTAACTGCGTCCAATGCCCTCCTGCTAACTGAATCGCATCACCTTGCTCACCTTCAATAGAAAGCCCGGTTGATTTATTCAACACATCGTTGACTGTCAGATGAAGCGTATCCATCTTACCGTTATTAACATCTAAAATATCACTCTGCACAGCTTTCGCTAAATCCAGACTTTCGCCATTCATATGCAAAGAATAAGCATCCTCATGAGCCTGCGGCGAATGAATAGCAGAAGGCTTGATAGAAAAACCGTCATCATGAGAATCACGCCCACCGCCGCCAGCAACCGCCGCTAAACCACCAACTAATAAAGCGCCACCACTAGCAATTAACAAAGAAGTAGAAGAAGGCGCCTCAAAAGCCTCAACAGAATGTGCAGGAGTCGCACTCGAATCCAATACTTCATCGGCCTGCACATGCTCCACATGTTGAGCAACCGCCTCAGCTTGTCCTTCTGGCGTTGGTGCGGCCAGAATTGAAGCGTTGTCCTCTGTCTCCGGCGGTGCGGGCTGGAAAGTATCATTGATGTGTGTTGCCGTAGCCGCTGTATTCGTGGTAGTAGCATCCGCTTGATGCATGGTAATCCATGGATAACTATCCCCACCAAAAATCTCAATCTGTCCGTTATTTTCAACGACTCTCATACCATCAGGTATCTGGCCAGTTTGGGTATCTACCAAATGATACTGGGCGCCTCTTGCCATACTAATATCAATTTGTTGACCATCAACAAC
>JAUMZX010000012.1 GCA_030527905.1 Cardiobacteriaceae bacterium | reverse complement strand
AGTTGTGGATGTCGGGGTAATGTAAGCAGTTTGGGGACCTTTTGCAAAGGTCTCAAAATAGCTGCGAGCGTCTATTCTTTCAACGGAAAAAGTCAAAAGGTATGACGTGTTTAATGAGGTTTATGTGGTGTTACCCTTAAGGTTCGTTTACAGCTGTTGTCTCGCAAAATAATGGATGAAGGCGAAAGGGAAGGTGGTTGAGGGCATCAAATCAATAAAGGAGATGCGCAGCTAGCACTTTTATCCGACATCGCTAATGGATACTGCATAATCAGCCGTCTAACGGGAGCCGGCAATCCTTTGGCGAGTGCTTCTGTATGCGGCAACCAATTATGCGGGTTATACGGGGTAGTAATGCGGACAGCGAGGGGTTGGATGTGCAGGGTGTAATGGGTGAATTTGTGCGTAAGCACAGATAATGGCTCTTGGGCCGCAATGGTTCCGAGACTGGCGGCTGCATGCGTCGCAGTAGCGATGCTGTCAAATTCAGGGAATGACCACAAACCGCGCCAAATACCATGATCAGGGCGACGGTAAAGATGTAATCGGTCGCCACAGTGAGCAAGTAGCATGACGGTTTCTTTTTCTGGAACGATTTTTTTCTGCCGTTTAGTGGGTAATTCTGTTGTTTTGTCGTGGCGATAAGCGTAACAATCAGCGGCAACCGGACAGGCTGCACAACGCGGTTTGCTGCGTGTACAGGTGCTATTGCCGAGGTCCATCAAGCCTTGGGTATAGCGCCGTAGGGTTGCGCTGTCATCAGGTAAGCGTTCTTCGGCTTCGCGCCAAAGGGTTGTAAGCGTTGTGGGGCGATCTGTCGCACCATAGATGCCCGCGTGGCGGGTCAGTAAGCGTTTGACGTTACCGTCAAGAATGGCTTCTTTCTGTCCGAAGGCAAAAACGGCGATAGCGGCAGCCGTACTACGGCCAACGCCTTTTAGCGTTTCCAGTTTTGCTCGCTCATAAGGGAATAATCCGTTGTATTCGTGCATAATTTGTTGTGCTGCATTATGCAGGTTGCGAGCACGACTGTAGTAACCCAAGCCAGACCAGAGCGCCAATACGTCATCCGTCGCAGCAGCGGCGAGCGCTTGAATGTCTGGAAAGCGCGCGATAAAACGCGGGTAATATTGCAGCACTGTGGCGACCTGCGTTTGTTGCAGCATGATTTCCGAAAGCCATACATGATAGGGGTTATGGCTTTGCCAAGGGAGATGATTACGGCCATGACATTGCTGCCAAGCCGCAATGCGCTGTGCGAAGGAGAGCATGATGATGGTTTTTTTATGTTACAGACGTGCACTGTAGCAGTTTTTGCCAGTCAAGAAAAAGGCGGTAACGTGGTTACCGCCAAAGTCGTTTTGCTATTGCTATTTTTCTGTATCAAAGGTGTGCCGTATCTCGTTTAGCGTGCACAAAGACCTATGATGCGATGTTTGGCTATGTGTGTGTACACGGCTGTCGATTATCAGAATTCGTAACGGAAGCTGGCGCTTACATAGCGCGGTTCGCCGTAGCTGTATTGGTTGAAGCTCAGCTGGTTGATATAGGTTTTATCAAAGAGGTTATCAACATTGAGTTGAGCTGAGAAGTGGTCGTTGATTTTGTAACGCGCCATTAGGTTAACCAAAGCGTAGCTACCTTCGCCGTAAGGAATCTTGCCGTTAGTCGCTGGATTGGAGGTTTCTGTGTAAATACGGCTTTGCCAGTTCACGCCGCCACCCACGGTAAGCCCCGGAACGAAGCGATCCATATCGTAAGTGGCAAAGAGTTTGAGTTGTCTGCGCGGGCTGGTGGTATTCAACGCTTTATGTTCAGCGTCTTTGCCGCTCCACTGGCTATATCCAGCGCTAATTTGCATTTCTGGCGTGATTTTGCCGCTGGTTTCTAATTCAAAGCCGTGTACTTTTGCGCCTTTGGCGGCGCGATATGCATCAACCGGTGGGTTGCTGCCAATGACTTTGTCATCAGTTTTTTGTGCGAGATTGTCTTGGCGGGTTTGGAATACGCTGGCTTGTGCGTTCAAGTTACCGTCCATGAAGCTACCTTTCCAGCCCATTTCATAGCTTTTGCCACGAATAGGATCAAGCAGGTTGTTATTCACATCACGTCGTTCTTGCGGTTTGAAGATGTCGGTATAACTGGCATAAACGGTTTGCTCTGGTGTGATGTCGTAAAGGATGCCGCCGTAAGGTGTCCAGACGTTGCCCGGTTTGTTGCTAAAGGGTTTGGTGTAGCTTTCGCCAGTGCTTTTCCAATTGGAGAAACGGCTACCGGCAATCACGGAGAGTTGGTCGGTAACGCGCAGACGGGTAGCGGCATAGAGTGCGGTTTCGGTATCGGTTTGGTCTTGACTCAGGCTACGGTTGCCCCATGTTGGTTTGGCGTAGCTGCCGTCCCAAGTAAAGAAGTTGCTGGCAGGTGCCACATTAGTGTTATCTGATGCGCTATATGAGGTGCGGTGATGCTTGTTGTGTTGGACGCCTACCGTTAGCTCATGTTGTTGACCCCAAGCCTCGAATTTTCCGTTGGCTTGCAGTTGAACATTGCTCTGTTTTGCATCTGTATGGAATTTACCCGGCCATGGCGACCAACCAAGTCCATCAGCTTTGTTGACGGTGTTGCCGCTGAAATAGAACAGTTCTGAATCGCCTTCAGCATCGCGATAGTTTGCTTTCAGGCTGATATCCCAGTTATCTCCGATTTTTTGCGTACCGTCAATGAAGTAGTTACGTGATTTGCTATTCCAATATGACCAGTTGGTACTGGCGTTTTTCTTGCGCGACCAGTGAGCTAGGCTGCCATCATCAAAGAGCGCCGGTAATCCGCCCCACATGGCGCTATCTTTATCGGTTTGTTGGTAACTGATGCCACCGCTGAGACGGGTTGTATCAGTAATGTCGGCATCAAGTACGCCGTAGAGGGTGTTGTCTTTGCTTTTTTCACGATCAACAAAGGTTTTCCCGCCTTGATGGTTGGCAATGATGCGCCCACGGACGGTGGCATCGCTATTAAAAGGTTGGGTGTGATCGAGGGTGGCGTTCCAGTCGGTGCGTTGTCCGATGCCGGCTTCAATAATAGTGTGCGGGGTATGGCTATCGGCATGTTTGCGCACGAGGTTAACGCCTGCAGAAGGGTTACCGGCACCAGTGGTCAGGCCGGTCGCGCCACGTACGACTTCAACACGGTCATAAATAGCGGTATCACCAATGGATTCGCCAGCAACCCATGCGCCCGCCCAGTTAACGTTCATACCATCCACTTGGTATTTGTCGATATCAAATCCACGGGATGAGAAGGCGTTACGACCACGGTCAATCGCACGTGTGGATACGCCGTTAGTATTTTTAAGCACTTTTTCGATGCTATTGAGACGGCGATCTTTGATTTGTTGGTCGGTAATGACACTGACCGATTGCGGTGTTTCTTGTGCAGAGAGTGGTAATCCGGTTGAAACGTTAACGACAGGTACCGTGTAACTGCCGCTACCTTCGCTGCTATTCCCCTGACTTTGAATGTTGATAGCTTCCAAGGTTTCTTGTTGTGTTGCCGCCTGTGCGGTTAGCGTCATTGCGCTCCCGCATAAAATAAGGCGCACGGCTATGCTGATAGGGTTAAGGCGTAAGGGGTGCATGCAGAGTTTCCTTTAATTAATAGTGAACGAACCGTAAATTATAATTAATCTCATTAAGTTTTTATCTATCATTTTTCTTTAAGACAGTAACTAAAAAGTAAATACTGCCGATTAGCGCCGCGAGTGTGCCCGCGCCTATTTCGTAAGGGAAAATGAGGTAACGACCAAGCCAATCTGCAAGCAGCATGAGAATGGCGCCAATCAGCGCAGCTAAGGGCAGTTGTTTTTCTGGTGTGACGGCACCTAAGCGACGGGCAAACTGTGGTGTCATCAATCCTATAAAGCTTAAAGAGCCAACTGCTAGGGTTGATACGGCGCTCATCAGTGCTACCAACAGTAAGATAAGGCTTTGGTAAATGGGAACAGATAGACCAAGGCTACCGGCGACGTGTGTTCCGAGTGAGAGGAGTTTTAGGGCTTTACAGAGAAGCAGCGATAAAGCGATAAACAGGCATGCGGCACAGATGAGTAACCATGCAGTTTGTGGTTGAGCGTAATAGGTGTTGCCTGAAAGCCAGCTCAGGACAGCGCTAAGTTGTGGGTTTCCGCTTTGTTGTATCCAAGTCATGACGCCATGCATGAGCGCGGCGATGGCGACACCAACAAGGAGTAAGGATGATGGTTGCAAGCGACGAGATAGGAGCAGGATGATAGCGAGGATACAACCGCTGCCGCAACAACCTGCGAGCAGGAGGCCGCCACTGTTTAGTGTCGGTATAAAAAAGAAGGCGAGGAGTACGGCTAAAGCAGCGCCAGAGCTTATGCCTAGCACTTCCGGACTGGCCATAGGGTTGCGTGTCAGGATTTGTAAGAGCGCACCGCCACAAGCCAGCATACCGCTGGTTGCGATGGCGCTGAGGCTGCGCGGTAGCCGGTGATCCAGAATAAGAGACGTATCCCAAAGCCACCCCCAGCCGTGTAGGTTGGCGGTGAATCCTTGTAAGAGGAATAAAAGGACGAGTAAGCTAACAACGGCAAATAGCGGAATGCGCCAATTTTGCAACCGATGTAACGGCGTCGCATCATGCGGTGCTTCTTCGACTTGTGTTTTGCGTTCGCGCATCACGAGGCAAAGGAGCAAGGGAACGCCAAGAATGCCTGTGAGTGCACCTGTCGGCAAGATGATGTGGTAGTGGTGGCTGATGAGGTTCAGTAGATTGGCGGTGATAAGTAATAGTAAGCCGCCAAAAATAAAGGAGGCGATGAAGCGTTTATGGAGTTGACGAATAGACAGAAGGTTAACGGTGCTTGCGCCCGCAAGTCCGATAAAGCTGATAATGCCAACACGACTGACGACCATCGCGGTCGTTGTTGCCGCCAGAAGTAGAATGGCGTAACGCAGCATTTTAACTGGTGCGCCAAGACGTTGTGCCTGCGTATCATCAAGATCAAGGAGGGTTAACGGGCGATGTAGTAATCCAAGAATGACGATTGCCGCGAGCGTTGTCCACGTTAAAGCAAGAGCAGTTGTCCAGCCATCTTGTAGAAGCGACCCACTGCCCCAGACCATAATGCCGAGTAGTAGGTCGTGGTAAAAGAGAACGAGCACGGCTGCGATAGCGCCACAGAGTAGGTTAATGATAAGCCCAGCAAGTATGACGGTTGGTGGATGCAGTTTGTGGTTGGCGGCAATGGTAAGGACGAGTGTTGTGGAGGCAAGTGCACCAAGGAGCGCAATCCAGAAGCTACCAAATAAACCCGCAGCAGGCAGGAATAATGTAACCATCATCAGCGCCAGTTGTGCGCCGCTGTTGACGGCAAGGGTACTGTCAGAAGCCAGCGGGTTCCGTACGATTTGTTGTAGTGCCGTCGTGGCGAGCGATAATAAGCCACCGGCAAGGAAAGCAACGGCGATTTCTGGTAAAACGCTCATTTGTACGGCTGCTTGTTCGATAGGCAGTTGGTCGGGATGGCGTAGTAAATCTGTCCACGACCATACCCAGACTGTTTTCAGCCAATAGTAGCTGCTGCCAATAGCCAGAAGAATGGCGAGAAGGAAAAAGGTGTTACGGCGCATGTTGTGTTTCCTCAAGCATGGCGTGATGCAGCGCATCGGCGAAATGGCGGATAGAATCAGGACCGCCAAAAAGCCAAATGGCCGGTAGTTTGCGTAGGCAACGTGTTTTGCCAAATCCCATACGTTGCCATAGATAACTATGTGCCAATTCGCCTTCTGTCATGCGGTGTAGTGGGGCAATCACGAGCAGGCAGCTATCGTCGGGTAGCTGCGCCAATTCTTTGAGGGTGATTTGCCGATTTCCCCAACGGTCGCCGCGGCCAAGGTCGCTTTGCTGTAATCCCATCAGATCAAAGGCGACATGAAACATGCTGTTGGCCGCGTAAATGCGTAGTTGTCGGCTATCAGCGAACTGTACGACTACATAGGATTTGATGTGCGGCGCAGCTTGGCGAATATCTGCTCCCCAGTTGGCTAGTTCGTTCTCGACACATCTCAAGTAAGCATCGGCTTCGTTACGCGCGCCAATGGCATCGCCAACGTTACGGGTGGCATCAACATAGCTTTGCCAATGTTGTTCCGGCTCTGTATTTCCGCCATCAAAGAGAATATCAATGGCGGGGATTTGTGGTGGATAAACAGCGCGCAGATGAGCGTAAAAGAAGTTGTCCAGAACAAGAGTCATGGGCAATTGCGCCAGTAGTTCACGGTTAGGTTGATAACGCGCTCCAGCGTCAATGACGGATTCTGGTTGTACGGGAACGCGAACCCAGAGTGGATATATGCGTTTATCTCCCATCGCGATTGGCGGATGCCCCATTTCAGTTAACGCTGATGCGACAGCCCAGTTGGGTGTGAATACTTGGGGGGCTGCATAAGCTGAGATGGCGAGGAAGCAGTGTGTACTGCCGGCAAGCAGGCACAACATGAGGCTACGTAATTTTTTCATATGACAGCGACCCGATGTTTGCCGTCAGGATGGTCAAGGAGATGTAGGTTAACGCCAAAAATATCGTGCAGTATCGATTGTTGCATGATGGTGTTTACATCGGCATGTTGGCAAAGGCGCCCGTGTTTTAACGCGATAATGTCGTCGCAAAATTGAGCGGCAAGGTTGATATCGTGAATGATGATTAGGATGGTTAATCCGCGTTCGTCCACCAGACGGCGTAGGAGGTGTAATACTTCAATCTGATACACAATATCCAGTGCAGCAAGTGGTTCATCTAATAATAAGCAGTGACTTTGTTGCGCCAGACACATGGCTAGCCATACCCGTTGTCGTTCTCCGTCAGACAGTGTGTTTACCGCTTGTTGCGCAAACCGTGTGACGTCAGTATGCATCATGGCTTCAGCAACAATGCGATGATCTTCTTGATTGGGTTTTTGTAGCCAACGTTGCCAAGGGAAACGCCCCAGCATGACCAATTCCGCTACCTGAAAATCAGCGGCTTCCGGTAGGCGTTGCGGGAGATAGGCAATGCGGCGGGCACGTGCTTTTGCCGTCATGGCGTGTATGGTTTCGTTATCCAGCATTACCGTACCGCTGCTAGGAGACCATTCGCCACTAAGTAATTTGATAAGGCTAGATTTTCCCGAACCATTATGGCCAATAAGACCGTACAGACGGCCAGCGTCTAAGCGAAAGGAAATATCGTGCAAAAGCGTTTTGCCGTAGATAGACATACTGGCATGGTCAACGGTAATCATAGAATGGTTTGCAAAAGGTGAAAAGGAGTAATTATAAATGAGAAATATTATGATAAACATACTGGATTGATATCTTGATTCTGTCTGTGGACGAGAATAACGAACAGAAAACAGCACCTTCTTCAATATTCAGCGCGAGTGCGGTTAGGCGGGACAGTAATTCATGAGTTGGTCTGAAGCGCAGGTAAAGGACATTTTTTTAACGCTAAAGGGGCAGTACGACAGGCGATATTTTTGTTTGGATGCGATACTTTGTTGTCCACAAGGCAGTAGCGGGAAAAAAGAGAAGGTGTGTGAGCGAGCATATTCGCATCATGGTAAGGAATGCTGGCTAGGGAGTCTGTAAGGCAATTGTCGTTTTAATAGGCGAAGATAACGTTACGGTGGTTTATTGCTCGTCAGTATGCGCGGTTTGCTCTAGAGGTATGGTGAGACCGGCAAAGGTGGCATGACAATTCATGCGGCTTTTGTGAAAGGAGATGCCAGCACTGTTATCAGTAGGACAGTAAATGATGGTAAAGGGAAAGTCAGCGAGCACGACTGTGCTATATAGCGGCGTATCAGGGTAGGCTTGCAGTAAGGTGATTACAGCGCTGTTATCGCGTACAGCACGGCTAGTCAGAATAATGGCATTGGGTTTGCGATAGTGGTGGCGCAGTTCGGGGAGTAGGTAACGGCTAGCGTCGTCGCGTGGTTGATGGCGATTACGGTAGCCGCTATTGATGATAATGGTGTGGTTCTGTTGGTAGAGAACGGCGCTACCGTTCGGGGCGTAGTAATTTCGTGGTGGTACGAGGATAGTGATAAGGCTGATGCTGATGGCGAGTATGACGCTGGTTATCGGCAAATAAACCGATAGGCGCGGTATTTTTGAGGAGCGGAAGGGATAGGTAGGGTGGTAGCGCGCTAGAAACATGAGGTAGGCAGCGGTGAGGAGTAGCGCGGTTGTCAGAGTGGGTTGCCAGTAGGGTTGTATATAAACCCAATCAGGACGGGCTAAGATTTTTAGCGCTGCCAGATAGCGGTCGAGTAACCAAACAGCGGGTGTGGCACAAGCTGGTATGAGAAGGGCAAGGATGATGAATGCCAGTAATGGCGCCATCCATGGAATGAGCATGAGGTTGGCGATAGGGGCTATGAGGCTTATACCGCCGAATAATGCCCAAGTTAGCGGAATTAGTCCTAAGGTAAGCAAGGCTTGTAATAGCGGCCATTGCCATAGGGGGCGTAAGGTTCGCCATAGTGGGGCGCTGTAGAGGATAATGGCGACTGCTGTGAAGGAAAGCCAGCCTCCCGCTGCGCCAAGCTGCCATGGATTGAGTAGCAGTAAGCATAAAGCAGCGATTTTGAGGGCTTGTCGCGAGTTGGCCAGTAATGGGTTGAACCAGCAACAGACGATGCAGGAGAGCATGAACCAAGCACGCATGACAGGTGGTGCGCCACCTGTAAGCAGCGCGTAGAGCAGGCTGATGATAAGGGTTAGTAGCAAAGCGAGGGTATGCGGTTGTATGTTGCCGCGCCAAGGCGAGGGTAGATAGGCAAGGGCGCGACGGATGAGCATGAAACAGATGGCGGCAATCAGCGCCAAATGCAGTCCGGAGATAGCGATAAGGTGTGCCGTGCCACTTTGTTGTAGTGTTTTTTGTGCATAGTGGTCTAGGTGGCTACGATCACCGAGTAGAAGGGCGCTGACCCATGCTCGTTGCGCTACCGGAAAGGTCTGATCTATATGCGCACTGATGTGGGCGCGTTGTTGTAGGAGCCATGGCGTCGGGGCAGTAAGGATTTGTGTTTGTTGTAGGCTGGCGCGGGCACGGAGGCGCTCACGTTGTTGATAACTGCTACGGGTTAGCGGTTTCAGGTGTAGATGCGCGTGAATGGTGTCGCCGATATGGTAGTGCTGTGTGCTGTAATCGATAACGTCGAGTCGTTCATGCTGTTTTAACGGGCAATCTTCTTGGTCTGCAATACGAGCAATGAAACGGCTTCCTGTCGGCGTCGCCGGGGTGGGAAAATTATCGACGCGTAAGGTTGCGTGGCAATGTTGTTCATCCGTTAAGGGGGCAGTGTATTGCCAAGGGGACAGCGTCCATAAGGCCGTTAGTAAGGTAAGAGAGAGGTAACGGCTGCGCCGATAGTAGAATAGTAAGCACGCGGGCAGGAATAGGTATGGTGCCCACGCAAGCGGCATTTTCCATGCTAGTGCGATGCCGCTTATCGTGGCAATCAGGCTGGCATTAAGCGGCGACAATGTTATTGGCTGTTAGTGCGGTGTTGTGCTGCTGTGCGATATTTGGGGGCATGCTGCGCTTCCTTTGTTTGGCGTGATGTGTTTAGCGTCCGATTTTACTTTCTACTTCTGCGCCTTCGCTGTTCTCAGCATTTTTTAGGCGCTCTAGTAGTTCGTTCCAGTCTATTTTTCGGGTGTGGCCGATGATGTCCAAACGCGGGATGCCGTTACCTTTCACCAGATAGTATCCATTGCTATCCGTTGCTGGTGCGATTCCATTGAGGGTAAGCACGCCATTTTGTAGTTGTGCATTGAATCCCAGTTTGTCATAGGAAAAGCGGTTTAAGATGCGGATGAATTGCCCCACCATGAGGTTGCTGGCACCGCCAATGTTTGAGAGATAGGCGACGGCTTCGTGGCTGATGCGTTTTCGTCCGGCATTATGCTTTGGTGTTTCTAAATGGGCGTTGAATTTTTGCGGTTTCCAGTTGGTGAGCATGACGTCTTTTACGCTACCTTCTATCCGACCTTCGATTTCGCCAATGCCAAAAGCGTTGGTCAGTTGTTGTAAATCGATGGCGTGCAGATGCATGTCGAAACCAGCGTAGGGCGCATCGCTGAAAAAGCGACTGATGTGTAGTTGCGCTATCTGTATGTTGCCATCAAAGATGCTGACATTAACCGGTTGCTTTAGTTGTAGGCCGTCGTGATTGAGACGAATGTCCGGTAACGTGCCGCTGACACTGCCATGGAAACGAATGGTATCGAATGTTTCACCTAAGCGATTAAGACTGATAGGTTCAATTTGCGCGCTAAGTTTGTAAGCGTCCTGACTGGGTTTGAACTGGTGCAGAATGATGGCGCCGTCCAAGATAGGGATGCAGAGCGGTTTTTGTAGGGTTATGTCGTTGTCTTTCCATTGGAATTGCGCACGGGCAGCACCGATAGGTAATTTGTGCCACTGGGCGCTTGCGAATGCTATTTGCGAGGGACTGCCGTTATTGCCCATTTGCCCATCCAAATTGCGGATTTCGTAACGCCCTTGTTTATCTTTGATGCTGATATGGTTCATGACGGCGGCAAGGTCGTGGTATTGCCCGTTGTGGTAGTGCCCGCTTAGGAGAAAGCTTCCCTGTAGTTGTGCGTCGCCAAAAAGGCTGTCGCCGAGCAACGGTTTTAGATAGCGGCGGTAAACGTTATCCGCATCGCCACTGAGGCGCTTTAAGTCAAGAGAAATTAGACGGTTTTTTGTAGTATCCCAGACGATATCAGCAAGGGCGTTAGCCTTGTCGTCGCTGATAGAGAGTTCGCTCAGGCGTAGGTTTCCCGCTTGCCAGTCGAAATGGCTTTGTAAATGTAAGGGGGCGCCGTCTATTTTTAGGTAAATAGGGGTGATTAATAATTCTCCTGCATTGAGGTCAAGCGCTATGTCGCCTTGCCAATGTCCGTCTTGATGTTGGGCATCCAGTGTTAACAAGCCATGCAGTTTTTCTGCCGCTTGCATGCTGTCTGCACTGCTGTAATGTGTGTCGTTTAGGGTAATCGTGCCATGCAGTCGGTTGCCGTCAAAGATGATCTGCGGGAGGAGGGCGCCGTGAAGTTTGATGCCTTGTTTTTGTAAGAAGATTTGAGCGAGTGCCAGCGGAATATTGGCTGTAATGTTAATGCCGTTGTTCACGTTGGCGAGCGTGGCGCGCATGATTTTGTCTTTTGCTTGTAAACGTAAGGTTGCGCCCGGAGGAAATTGTATTTCTCCTAGTAGCAGTTTTTGTAAGAGGAAATAGTCGCTTTGTAGGCGTAATGGAATTTTGCCGTACTCTGTGCGTAGGCTGAAATGTTCAATCAATAAATCTCGGTTGTTGAGATGCAAGCGAGCGTCCAATAGCGTATTTTTGAGCGGAGAGGCGGCGAGTTTTGTAGTAGGCAGTTGACCTGATACCGTCCATTGTTTGCCGTCTTTGCTTTCGGCGCGTAAATGTAGTTTATCTACCGGCGTGTCGCCGATATGCCCCGAACCAATATCAAGTTCTAAGGTTAGGGCGATGGCGTTTAGGCAAAACAGAAGGGTGAGGAAGGAAAGTTTTTTCATGTAAATATTATGCCGCAACCTTGAAATTTTTACGCGTGTACCCAAGTCATGACAATTGTCTATTGCTATGAGAGGTTAACCATGCAGGAAGAAGATATGAAGCCAGATGTACCGCCGACTGAGGAATCAGATGAATTGTACGTTAATGAAGAGTTGATGAATCAGCAAGATGCGGAAATCGAGGCATTACAAACGGAAATCGGGAATTTAAAGAATGCACTGCTGCGGGAACGTGCTGATCAGGATAATTTGCGGAAACGTTTTGAGCGCGAGAAAGAAAATGCGCTGAAATATGGCAGTGAGAAATTAGTGAAAGAACTGCTGCCTGTTATGGATTCGTTGACTCTGGGATTGGATGCAGCCAAAGCCCACGAAGCCGAAGGGAAACAAGCGCTGGAACATTTTATTGAAGGTTCGGCGATGACGCTGAAACTATTACTAGAAACTTTGGAAAAGAACGGGGTAAGCGAAATTAATCCGGTTGGCGAGAAATTTGATCCGGAATTGCATCAGGCGCTGAGTAGTATCGAAAGTCCTGAAGCGGAAGCGAATACGATTGTGCATGTTGCGCAGAAAGGTTATCTGCTCAATGGTCGCGTGATTCGTGCCGCACAAGTCATTATTTCCAGTGGCGTTAAGAAAACTACGTCGGACGCTTGAAATTGATACAAAACGCCCCACTTAGAATGGCATTGATAGTTATATTTTTGGAGATTTGTTATGAGTAAAATTATTGGTATTGATTTAGGTACGACCAACTCTTGCGTTGCCATCATGGATGGCGATAAATCACGCGTGATTGAAAACGCAGAAGGGGCGCGTACTACCCCGTCTATTGTCGCTTTTACCGAAGATGGCGAGGTATTGGTGGGGCAGCCGGCAAAACGTCAGGCGGTGACAAACCCTAACAATACGTTATATGCCATCAAGCGTTTGATTGGCCGTCGTTTTGATGAGAAAGAAGTTCAGAAAGATATTGATCTTGTGCCGTACAAAATCGTCAAAGCGGATAATGGTGATGCTTGGGTTGAAGCGGTAGATAAAAAAATGGCGCCACCGGAAGTTTCTGCACGGGTTCTGATGAAAATGAAGAAAACCGTGGAAGATTTTCTTGGCGAGAAAATTACGGATGCGGTTATTACGGTTCCTGCTTATTTTAATGATAGTCAGCGACAAGCAACTAAGGATGCTGGCCGTATTGCGGGTTTGAATGTCAAACGGATTATTAACGAACCTACAGCGGCTGCGCTGGCTTATGGTATGGATCGTGGTGCGAAAGACGCCAAAATTGCCGTTTATGATTTGGGCGGTGGTACTTTCGATATTTCTATTATCGAAACGGTAGATTTGGATGGCGAGCAACAGTTTGAAGTACTTTCTACTAATGGCGATACTTTCTTAGGTGGCGAGGACTTTGACGCCCGCATTATTGATTATCTGGTATCCGAATTTAAGAAAGATACGGGCATTGACCTCTCTAAAGATTCACTGGCTCTGCAACGTCTTAAAGAAGCAGCAGAAAAAGCGAAGATTGAACTGTCTTCCAGTGAGCAAACAGAAATCAATCTGCCGTATATTACAGCCGATGCTTCTGGTCCTAAACATCTGAATATCAAGATGACGCGCGCCAAATTGGAATCATTGGTTGGTGATCTGATTGAACGTACTCTTGATCCTTGCCGTCAAGCGCTGAAAGATGCGGGACTTTCTGCCAAAGATATTAATGACGTCATTCTTGTCGGTGGACAAACCCGTATGCCGAAGGTTCAAGAAACCGTTAAAAACTTCTTTGGCAAAGAACCACGCAAAGATGTGAATCCAGATGAAGCAGTAGCTCTCGGTGCGGCAATACAAGGTGGTGTTATTGGTGGTGATGTTAAAGATATTCTGTTACTTGATGTTACCCCGCTGTCACTGGGTATTGAAACCATGGGTGGTGTGATGACTAAGTTGATTGAGAAAAATACAACGATTCCAACTACGGCGTCGCAAGTATTTTCCACAGCTGAAGATAATCAGTCTGCCGTAACCATTCATGTACTGCAGGGTGAACGCCAACAAGCACATGGTAATAAATCATTGGGTCGCTTTGATCTTGCCGGAATTGAACCTGCACCACGCGGTATGCCACAAATTGAAGTTAGCTTTGATATTGATGCCAATGGTATTTTGAATGTTTCAGCTAAAGACAAGAAAACCGGCAAAGAACAATCCATTATTATTAAAGCCAGCTCTGGTCTTTCTGAAGAAGAAGTGCAACGCATGGTGAAAGATGCCGAAGCACACGCTGAAGAAGATAAAGTCTTCCAAGAAAAAGTGAGCGCAAAAAATAATGCAGAAGGAATGATTCATGGCGTGGAAAAAGCGTTGACTGAGCTAGGCAGCGAAGTTACTGCCGAAGAAAAAACTGCTGCTGAAGACGCAATAAAGGCTCTGAAAGATGTGATAGAAAAAGGCAGCGTAGAAGAAATTAACAGCAAAACAGAAGCACTGATGAATGCTGCTGGTCCTGTTATGCAAAAATCTTTCAATAAAATGAATGGTGATACTGCATCTGCTGGTGCGAGTGCTGATTCAGCGGCTGGTGATAGCGCGCCGAAAGACGATAATGTTGTCGATGCTGACTTCCAAGAAGTTAAAGACGACGATAAAAAGTAAGATTATCCCGCCCTTCAAAAGGCATGTCTTCACCCAGCGGCAAAAGATTTTTGCCGCTGGTTCTTGTTGCAGAATGTTCCGTAAAATAATGTAAAACCGATCATGGCCGAAAAAGACCTGTACAAAATTCTTGGTGTTGCGAAAAATGCCAGCCAAGAAGACATAAAAAACGCCTTCCGCAAGTTGGCAATGAAATATCATCCTGACCGCAATCCTGACAATAAAGAAGAAGCGGAGAATAAGTTTAAGGAAGCTAAAGCTGCCTATGACATCCTATCTGATGAGCAGAAAAGAGCCACTTATGACCGCTATGGTTATGAAGCAGCTAGCGGGAATGGTGCTGGTGGTGGTTTTGGCGGTTTTGGTGCGGGCGGATTCAATGCCGATGTTTTTGGCGATATCTTCGGCGACATCTTTGGTGGAGGGCGCAATCGTGCCGGAGGGCGTGCCCAACAAGAACGCGGACACGATCTGGCGTATGAATTAGATCTTTCTTTGGAAGAAGCTATTAATGGTAGCGAGAAGAGCATTCGTATCCCCACGTATGTACGTTGTAAGAAATGTAGTGGTTCAGGGGCAACGGAAAAATCGGTTAAACGAACTTGCCCTAGTTGTAATGGTTCAGGCCAAATACGTATGCAACAAGGTTTCTTCTCTATTGCGCAGCCTTGCCCACAATGTGGCGGTAAAGGGCAAATTATTGAAAATCCTTGTACAGATTGCCATGGTGATGGACGTGTTAAACAACAAAAAACGCTCAATGTTAATATTCCTGCGGGCGTAGATACGGGTGATCGTATTCGCTTAGCGGGTGAAGGAGAAGCAGGTGAGCGTGGTGCGCCATCCGGTGATCTTTTTGTAGAAATCAGGGTGCGTCAGCATCCGATATTTGTGCGCAAAGGCGATGATTTACATTGCGCCATGCCTATCGGTTTTGTGACCGCTGCACTAGGTGGTGAGATTGAGGTGCCTACTTTAGGTGGGCGTGTTGTGCTTACTGTGCCGGCAGAAACACAAACAGGAAAAATCTTCCGACTGAAAGGTAAGGGCGTAAAATCGGTACGTAGCCGCAATACAGGTGATTTGTACTGTATGGTAAATATAGAAACACCAGTAAATCTCTCAAAGAAACAGAAAGAAATTCTTGCTGACTTCGGGAAGACGTTGAGCGAAGGCGGTAAAAATCATGCGCCGAAAGAAAAATCTTTTCTCGATAGCGTAAAAAACTTTTTTGATAATCTCTAATTCAAGGAATTATGTATGGGCTTCATGAACGGCAAAAAAATTCTCATTACTGGACTTGCCAGTAATCTCTCTATTGCTTATGGCATCGCGCAAGCTATGCATCGCGAAGGGGCTGAACTGGCATTTACGTATCAAAATGACAAATTGAAACCGCGCGTTGAAAAAATGGGGGCTGAATTTGGCAGTAAGATTTTTTTACCTTGCGATGTGGGTAGTGATGAGGAAATTGATGCCGTATTCTGCGAAATTGCACAGCAATGGGGTGGACTGGATGGTCTGATTCATTGTATTGCTTATGCACCAAGAGAAGCTATTGAAGGACGTTTTCTTGAAGGGTGTACTCGGGAAAATTTCCAGATGGCACACGATATTAGCGCCTATAGTTTTGCCGCCCTAATGCGTGGTGCGGCGCCTTTGATGAAGGACCGCCATGCGGCCGCATTGGCGCTGACTTATCTGGGTGCGGTTAAAGCAATTCCAAACTACAACACGATGGGATTGGCTAAGGCTTCGCTTGAAGCAGCCATTCGTTATCTTGCTGCAGATTTAGGGCAAGACGGTATCCGTGTCAATGGTATTAGTGCAGGGCCTATCCGTACTTTGGCAGCATCAGGGATTAAGGATTTCCGTAAGATGCTAAAAGGTTTTGAGAAAACCGCACCTTTACGACGTTGTGTTACGATTGAAGAAGTCGGTAATACTGCCGCTTTCTTGTGTTCTGATCTGGCGTCAGGCATTACAGGGGAAATTACCTATGTTGATGGTGGCTACAATATTTTCTCTTCAGTTCAGATGAGTGATGACGATTAATCTTGTTCATAACGACGCAAAAAGCCACCTTTACGGTGGCTTTTTTATGAGTGGTGTGGCGCCAGACTAGAGCATATTGTGATAAAACAGGTTCAATACGGCATTGTTAATATGTAGGAAATCGGAGCGTTGTTTACATTTTTGAGATTTGTTTGCTTTTATTTTTTGCATAAATGATTTTTTAGGAATTTTTAGCTACCATCAAGAACCATGCGACTTTGTCGTGCCTTTGGCATTCTTGACAATAGCTAAAAATGTCCGAAATTGGGCATCCATGCAAAAAGGAAAAGTGTAAACAACGCGATTAATTCTTACAGTTAATAAAATCTACGAGGAATGCGCCAACCATAGGAAGGATGAGGAACGCCTTGTGTGACGGACCAAAATGTTGCGTAATCGCCTGCATATTGGCAATCGCGGTCGGTGTTGCACCCAAACCAAAGCCGCTGTGACCTGCAGCGAGAACAGCCGCATCGTAATCGCGTCCCATGGCGACATAGGTAACAAAGGTCGCATACAAAGCCATTAGCGCCACTTGCATCACCAGAATGATAGTGACGGGAATAGCCAATCCCGTGAGTTGCCAGAGTTTGAGACTGAGCAGCGCCATGGCGAGAAACAGCGACAGGAAAGCGTTACCAAAAACATCAATGGCACGATCGAATATGGAAAATTTAAAGCCTATCGTTAGAACGTTTCTTAGAATGAGTCCACCAGCTAATGCCCAGACGAATTTAGGCAAATCTAAATAAAAGCCTTTAAATTGGGAATCTATGCCGTCCATCATTTCTGCAAATGCCAGACAAGCCGCAAACATGGCTAAGGTTTCAATTGCAGAGCTAGCGGTGATAGTACGTACTTTTTCAGATTTCTCAAATACATCGTCCGTACGATCATCGATCTCTATATTATTATCATCCGCAGAAGACGATAGCGGTTGTCGCCCCATCTTGTTGATAAGACGACGAGCAACCGGTCCACCAATTAATCCGCCTGTAACGAGACCAAAGGTGGCACAGGCTAACCCCAAACCCGTAGCGCCAACCAACCCTGCTTCTTCTAAGGTTGGTCCCCAGCCACCTGCCGTACCATGACCACCTGTCATTGTAATGGAACCGGCAATCAAACCAATTCGAGGGTCAATACCAAGTATTTTCGCTAAGCCAACGCCAACGATATCTTGAATGACAATGAAGATACCGACGACGATTAGAAAGATGATGAGCGGAAAGCCGCCAGCTTTTAATCGGGAGAAATCTGCGCTCAAGCCGATAGAAGAAAAGAATATCAGCATGAAGGCATCTTGCAGTGGTTTCTCAAATGTAAAAGAGATTTGGAACACGCTATATAGAACGTAGATGATAATAGCAGCAACCAGCCCACCAGCGACGGGTTCCGGTATGTTGAAGTCTTGCAGGAAACGAATTTTCTTTACCATCAGCTTGCCTAAGAGCAGAACAAGAGTGGCTGTTATCAACGTGTAGTAACTATTGAATACTAATTCCATGACAACCTCATCTATTTTGGTTTTATTTCTGGGAACGATGGTTTAATAGACCATCGGGTCTTTCATACTAAGATAGGCAATATATTTATGTCAAAATATACCGCCTGATAAAGTCTCTTTGGGGTATAGCATTTATACATGATTATGTGATGGTCGCGCATAAATGTATGATAATGTTATTGTATGTTTTTTTTCTGACGGGATAAGTTGAGTATGCGTCGTTTTTATGTTTTTTTGTGTTTTTTCCTGAGTGTTATGCTGTGGGCACAAGGCGGTAATAATAACGCGGTCACAAATAAGGACGATGATAAGACGGCGTGGTCAGCTTTGGCAGATGTGTTGGAAAATCCGTCGCAGCGTAAGATATTAGTGGCAGAACTACGCAAATTAGAAGCTGCGGATAAAACAACGAAACCTGATAAAGAAAAGTTGCAAACAAGCAAGTCATCTGATACTAATGTAGGAAGCGAACAGGCGAAAACGGAGGCAGCATCAGCAAATACACTTGCCCAACAGGGGAAAGGAGAAGCAGTACAAGATAATGCGACAACAGCCCAAAGTGAAAACGACGTGGCGCCTAGCGAAGCGACAGAGGATAAGTCGCAAACGCAAAGCGAAGATAAAAAAACGGAAGCAGAAGCCTTAAAAACGGTTACAGAGAATGCGCGTGCTGCGGTTATATCAGCAGCGGCATGGCCAAAAAAAGTTGCTGCAGCAGGTGCTAAGGTCATAGGGGAGGTTGGAGAGCGGATTAGCGAGAGTTGGGATGCGCTGATTGGTGTGTTTAGCGGTAGGGATGTGATGCTGAAGCTGGTGAATATGGAAACGTTTCGTCAGTCCGCCTTTAATTTGTTGCTCATTATTGTCTCAACTTTGCTATTTTTACGTGGTTTACAGCTCGTAAGCAGAGGCAGCAAAAAACAGTTGCAGGATTGGGTTCTGCAAAATACGCATTTCACTTCTTTAACGCGACGCTTTATTGGTGTTGCGGTTGTATCGCTACTGGATGGCGCCATTCTAGTGGCATCTTATGTGTTCGCGAATGTGGTAGCGCTCTTTGCAGTTGGTGATAGTGGTGTTTTGAGTACGCAATCGGCCTTTTTTATCCGTGCGTTTGTGATTATTGAGTTGCTGAAGATTGGCATTCGTGTGGTCTTTTATCCGCGTTATCCCGGATTACGTTTATTGAACGCGACAGATAAGAGTGCCGCATTTTGGAATCGATGGTTTACCACCTTAATGTATATGGTGGGTTATGGTTATTTAGTCGCTTTCCCGCTAATTAAAATCAATTTGTCGCCATCTTTGGGCATGGTTTTTTCTGCCATCTTAGCATTGAGCGCTTTTATTTATGGCATGGTCGTTGTGGTTCGTCAGCGTAGTGCGGTACGGTTGGCACTTAAACATTATGCCGACGAAACGGATAGTACGATTCTTGCCAGCGCGTTACGTATTTTTGCGTCTTCTTGGCATTTATTCGCCATCGCCTATTTCTCAATGTTACTGGTATTAACGCTACTCAGTGGCGATAAAGCCTTGCCTTTCGTACTGCAAGGCACGTTGCATACCATTCTATTGATTGGTGGTGGACTGGTTTTATCGGTATTGATGACACAGTACATTAAGCGAGAGATTCGCTTCTCTCCAGAAACGATGCGTATTTTGCCCGGGATCGAGAAGCGCCTTAATTTCTATCTACCTTTATGCTTGCGAGTATTGCGTTTTATTTTATTTTGGTTGGTATTATTCAATTTATTGGCAACTTGGCATGTGTTGAATTTAAGTATGTGGGTCGCATCGCCGCGCGGACAGATTCTCGTTAGTAAAAGTATTAATATTAGCTTGATTCTTACCATGGCACTATTTATATGGTTGTTCTCTGTAGTATTGATTGAACGCTATTTGAGTCCTGATATTGGTAATGGCGCACCAGGTGTGCGGACACAAACCTTATTATCGTTATTTCGAAGTGCTTGGGCGGTGATTATCTTTACCAGCACGGGCATCATGATTCTGACAGAAATCGGGATTAATATTGGCCCATTAATAGCAGGTGCTGGGGTGTTTGGTTTGGCGGTTGGTTTTGGGGCTCAGACGCTGGTCAAAGATGTCATTACGGGTATTTTCTTCCAAATTGAAAACGCGATTAATACAGGTGATATTGTGACGGTGGACGGTATTACTGGACGCGCGGAACACGTTGGCATTCGCTCTGTTGGCATTCGTGACAGCTCTGGTACTTATCACCTCATCCCTTTTTCCAATGTGACGCGCGTCTCAAATTATATGCGTGGTCATGCCAATCATATTGCTGAATATGGGATTGCCTATCGTGAAAATATTGATGAAGCCATGGAACAATTACGCGCGGCTTTTAATGAATTGGCTAAGAGTGAAATGAAGCGCTATATTCTGGAACCTATTAATATTCAAGGTGTATCTCAGCTTGGAGATAGCGCTGTCATGCTGCGCGTATCTATTAAAACAACCCCAGGAGATCAGTGGGTTGTCGGGCGTGCTTATAACCGGTTGGTGAAAATGTATTTTGATGCGGCTGGTATAGAAATGCCGTATCCGCATATGCAAATCTATTTCGGGCAAGACAAAGAAGGTCATGCGCCGCCCGTTCATGTGCGGACACGTCGGGAAGATATTGATACAGCATCAACAACGCCTGTCAGTAAAGAGACTGTTCACCATTTCAATATTAGCGAAGATGAACTCAGTCGTTTACCGGATAGCGATAATGCCAATGATGAACCTGACGACACCCCTTGATTTGTTTAAGAGCATAAAAATATATAAATATCAGCAAATTTGATTTTGGATTAAGAATAGGAGTAATAAGAACAATAGTGCTCTAAATACACGAAAAAACAAAAATCGCTTGACGCTTATAGAGCGAATCACTACAATGCGCGCCTCATCTTTCGTCGGAGTATAGCGCAGTCTGGTAGCGCATCTGGTTTGGGACCAGGGGGTCGGGGGTTCGAATCCCTCTACTCCGACCAGCAACTGACCGGTTACGTGCCCGTAGCTCAACCGGATAGAGCAACGGCCTTCTAAGCCGTAGGTTACAGGTTCGAGTCCTGTCGGGTGCGCCAAATAGAAAGAATGTAGTTATGGTGGATGTAGCTCAGATGGTTAGAGCGCTGGATTGTGATTCCGGAGGTCGTGGGTTCGATCCCCATTATCCACCCCACCTCTTAAATAGGTTTTATAGCTCATAATATGATGACCGCTGTTGATAAGGCGGTTTTTTCGTTTCTAGATTCTTCCTTCTCATATTACATTGTTACGGCATTTTGCTCGTATGTGTGCATGCTTCCTTAGGGAAAGTTGATTAATGCTTATATGTAAGAATGAATCGCGTTGTTTACAGTAATTTGAGAGAATACTGTAATGAACATGCACAAAAGAATCA
>JAUMZX010000011.1 GCA_030527905.1 Cardiobacteriaceae bacterium | reverse complement strand
CGGGTAAAAAAGAACCCCGTTCTAAGACGGGGTTTTGCGCTGAACTATTTTGCTTTAATGATGCCGCATTTTTTCGGTAGCCTGCGAGGTTCTTTTCTGTTAGAATCTTGGTACGCCCCGAGGATTTCCTGTTTCCCTGACCCATGCCATGAATTTGGGCAGCGGGCTGGAAGTCTGGATTTTTGAGTACGTCAGGCAATCGCCGCCCGAATACTTCATCAATCTGCGGGGCTCTTTTTGTATCTGCATAGCGTAACAGGCGGTCATTCATCCAACGGCTGTAGGGCGCTTTGCGGTTTCCGCCGTAAGCGTTCACGACAACGGCTGCGTCCATACCGTTCCGCGAAGGTGACAGAATGATGCGCACCGCTTCGCCATTCACCAACTCGGGCGCAATGACAACCAGCCTGCCCTGCTCGGTGTCCGAATCAAACACGGCTGCCGGGTTTTCCAGCCAGTCGGGGATTTTCTTCCAGACTTCCGCCGTCATTTCCCTGTGGTTGTCCATGCCTTGCAGCACCTTCGATTCCACCAGACGCACCGGCGTATCACCCAAACCGAACATGTCGAGGATGTCGGAGCGGTCAAGAATGGTGATGCCCTTGTCTTTGGCTTTTCCACCCGCAAACAGTTCATCAATCCGTCGCTCATATTGTTCGCGCGTCTCAGCTCGTATCGCCTGATGATAGCCTTCTTGTTTCGTTTCTGGTGAAGGTGTATTATTTCCCTTGTGGAATATGCCCCCTTCCGTTTTGAACGTTTGGTTGGAGGTAATGGCGATTTCAAGCGCTCGTTGCTCATCAACCGCTGGGGGATACTTCCACATCGTCACCCCTTGTAAATCCTTTTTCTTACGGCTTGGCTGTACCAAATAAACGATCGTACCATCTTCAAACCGTTTAGCGAGCATTAAACGTTGGCTTCCTTGTAGAGACTTTAAATCGTCACGCACAGCACCATAGTTATTTATTATTTCTGGGATACGTGCAATATCTTCTTCAGTAATTCCGATTTGCCCACGTTTAACTTCCGTTTCGGCATTACTATGTTGCTTACGGATATGTTCTAGTGCATCTGCGCTGATAGAGTAAGAATACCCGGTTATTTGGGGCAATTCCTCACTTAATCTATAAGCAGGTTCTGTCCAGAACACCGCTTTTGCATCACTATCACCGCGCCATAGTTTACTGGTTTCTTCTCCCGTCTGCGCGTGTACCCAACCTTCTGGCGGGTGTGATTCCAATGCTTGGTTCAGACCACCATCATTTGTCTCGCCAACAATCCTGATAGCATTCTGTGCTAAAAATTCATCTATCGTCATCCCAGCGCGCTGTGAATACACATCATAAAATGATGCCGGTAACGCAGCATATAACGCATTCGTTTCCGGCGTGAAGCGGTTTACTTGATTAAGCTGTTCAAGAATATCATTTTTGACCGCGTCTAATCGCACGTCTCTTACTTCTTCTGTTGCCGCCTTCTCTACTGCCTGTTTTAATGCGTCGTTAATTTCGCTTTCTGCATGCTCGCGGATTTCCTGCATAGACAAGCCGTCCGGCTGAAAGCGGGTATGCTCTTGCATCCGCGTAACGATGTCTTGATTCGGCGCAATCTTTGTTAGAAATTCTTCCAGCGGGATTTGTACCGCACCGCCGGTTTCTACGGCTTCGGCGATTCTATCAGTGAAAGACGGATCGGTCTTTATCAAAGCCTCATCCAATCCGCTTTGATGTAGTGCATTGCCGTCTATATATAAATGACTACTATCGGCATCTTCCGCGGCTTTACGGACAAAATCCTCAAACACATCTGGCGCACGCTCACCTAATTTACTTTGTTGAGCCGCCTGCGCCATATGTTGCAGATTTTGTACGTCGGCTGTGTTGATTTCAGCCAATTGATTCTTGCCGTATTTCGCTATAGATAACCCGACTTCTGGCGCGCCAGTCGCTATCTCTAACAAACCTTCAGAAACAATATCGCGCGGACTGGTTATTTTCCCTTGGTCTGCTATCTGTCCAGCAGCTTCACCGATAGACCCAGCGGCTACTTCAACACCTGTGCCGTACACTGCCGCGCGCAAAGGAGAGGAAGCAAACTTCGCTACTACGCCGGTTAATCCCATTGTTAACCCTTCGACTGTACCAATCGTAGCCCCGCGTCTGAACGCCTCGCTTTCAATTTGCTGACGCACTTCAGGAGTTTCTAACACCGATGTGATATCGCCATCTTTCGCCGCTTCTTGTAGTTTACTCACAAGACTGGCGTTATATTCCGTAAACCCTGAACCAAGAGCGGTAGTTCCTGCTCCAACAGCTAATGATGCGCCACCAGTGAATGGTGCTGCGGCTACTGCCGCCGCCGTTGCAACAGTTGTAGGCAACATACCACCAAAGCTTTGCGCTCCTGTATAAATCGTTGCACGTGGATGAGTCGCGAAAAACTTAACTGTATCCCATGTGTCGTGAATATTGTCGTATTCTTCTAGTGCTTTTTTCGTGTCCAGACTGGTATTCTCATCAACCAGTTTATTAATAGCAGTTACGTCTTCTTGATACTCATCTACATTACCAGATATACGTTCCCGCAAATGTTTACGCACATTATCTAAATCCGTGCGGATTAACTGTGCTTCTTTACTGTTTGGATCGAGTTTTGTTAATTTGTCATTCGCGTCTTTCTCGCGTCGTTCTAATTCTCGCGCGTAGTAGTTAGCTTGGAGTAAATCGATATTGTTGGTAAACATACGCAAACCCGCCCATACAGCTGCCGCATTTTCTCGGATTATCCCGGGTTCATTAGAACGTAATCGATTTTTTTCTCCCCACTGTCTAACAGCATTTAAGCGAGCAGCTTTCTCTATATTCGCGAGATTCTCACTATCATCTTGCGCGAGTACGGCATTATCATAATTGCTATAAAAATGGCGGGCTGTGGTTAAACCCTCCATTACTTTTTCGTTGTTAATCGCTCTGTAGATACTTCGGTCATTATCATCTAATAAGCGGGGTGGTATACCGAATGAGCGTCCAATTATTCGGTCGCGCGCATACCGGTCTGGATTTTCTTGAAATGCTTGGTCTAGATTAAGGCGAATATTGTCTGTCATGTTTTCTATCCGTTAGGCATAAAAACCGCCGAAGCGGTTGTTTAAAATGCAGGAAACTGGAAATAATCCGAATCAACTTCTGTCTCTTCATCAAGTTTGACCGGGTTGGAGTGTTTCGTCTCTTTTATAACTGGCGCTTTGTGTTGAATATTTCCTCCCGATCTGTCATACAAAGTTTGATATTCGACATCACCAATAGATGCCTCCCAGACTTTTTGTTTATCGCCGCTGTCACGATTCTTAAACGTCTCACGCATGATATTAATAAGTTCTGCCTCAAAAGCTTTTCTATCTAAAGATTGTCCGCCGCTCGCTTCAAGTATTTTTTGTCCCGCTTCATCCGCAAAGAACTTAATACGTTCCACTTGTGCTTTTTGTGTCGCGCTCAACGTCCCGTATGTGTCAATGCCCGTGTATCTTTTAATCATGTCGTTCAGTGCAGCATCGCCATAATCTTTTTTGATATTAAAAACTTTTGGTCCTTCTCCAGTTTTCTCTTTTTGCAAAACACGTTGTTTTTGCACGATACTTACACCCTGCTGTGGCGTAATATGAACAGCGTCTATCTCGCGCATAATGTCGGCTTCACTGTGCGTGTTTAACCAGCGCTCATCCGTCATAGCTAGCACTATTCCGTAATTTTCTTTTTCGGTTTGCGATTCATCTTTATTACGTATATTCAGTGCGTAGTCTTGTAATAGACGTTGGTCAGCTGGACGTAGCGATTCGCGTAAGCTCACTGGTAACGCGGATAAATCTCCGCCATTAGCCGCTAACTCCTCACGTAATGCGGTATATGTTGTGTCGTATCGCTGTTTTACCGCTTCAGCCTCAACATCGCGTTGAATTTGATATTGATTAATATACAACCGCTGCATGTCTGGCTTATCTGGAAACCGGTTAGCCGCATATTTATTTAGCTGCGCATCGGTCATACGCTGCGGCGCTTGCGGTTCGCCAGTCGGTAGTGTCGTCGCTTGTACGCCCATTTTTTTTGCCATAATCGCCATAACGTCCGCAGTGGTTCCTTTGAGAATAGTCGGATTCTTCTCGACTTTTTCCTTCCAGCCTTTAATTCCTGCTTTTTGTAATGCTTCGCCCGCGCTCATATTCGGTGGCGCCTTATATATCGCGATTGCACCAGCGGCGCCAGCAAAGTGAGAGAGATACGCGGTAGCGTCATTCCACGGAACGCCCGCTTTCTCTAACTGTTTCTTGTTGTAATCGAAATACCATTCTGTTGCAATTTCAGCAATGCGCGGGTCGCTACGCAATTCATACCATGCAGCACTACCAAGCGCTAAAGTCCCGCGTATACTTTGACCAATTGGAGATTTACCGAATAAATCCCATGTCCCTTTAATAAACTGTGCTTTACCGTACGCACTGGTGTTTTTATTCTTCGCGGTTGCATTGCCGCCGGATTCGGCGCTGAATAGTTTTTGCTTCGCGCGTTCAAGATTAAAGCCGCGGTTGTATTGCGCATACGGATCACCGATAGCACTCGCTTGAAAGGGGTTGTTACCCGATGCAAAATCCGCCTCTGCTAACGCCGTTACTTCTCGCGTCTCATGTGCGGTTTTGTATATGCTGGTAAGTTTAGCTTTATCCGTACCATCTAAGTATGGGTCATATTGCGCTAACATACGTGCTGTGGTCGGTAAATCCCCCGCGTCTAGCCGTTGTGCAATCGCTTGTGATACAGCACGACTAGCATCCTCGCGGTTTCTTTCTTCTAGCCATTCATCTGGCAAGCCGTTTTCACGCGCATAACGGGCATTGTATTCACGGATTAAGCCAACACCACGCTCAATTTCTACATCATCACCATTAATAATTTGATTCTGCGCGTTAGCAATACCGCCTTTATAACCTGCCGTCTTAAATTCCTCATATTCACGATTGGCATGTGTTTGTATATCCGACATCTGTTCCAACGATTTACGTTTGGCGTATTGCGCAAACGCTGCTTTCTGTTCATCGTTACTCAACGAACTAGCGATTTTCTGATACGTTTCTTCCATGTTATCGTTATAAAAATGCGCTAACGACTTTCTATCAATATTATTTAAAGCATCCTTCCCTTTACGCATTTTCCAGCCGCTCTGTGGATTATTAGCAGCATCTAAATAAGCAGCATCAAGACTGTTGCGTGCATCCATCACGCGTGCCTCATCTGCCTTCTCTTTCATTTCTTGCTGAATCTTATTGAGATATGCGCCGAAATGCCCGATATTTTCCGCTAATTGCGCTTGCATGCCGAGCGCGGTCTGGCTGTCCCGTGTCGCAAAATCCGTTGTATTCGCACGTGCTGGTGCGACTGCTCTAACGTCGCGTCCGCCACCACCGCTACTCATACTCCGCGCACTGCGCGCTATATCTCCACCGGTGCTAGCTTCAGTGGCTCTCGTTTGACCGGCGGTAAATCCGTTGACATCAATACCGCGTCGGTCAACTTGTAACTCATTTAAATCAGGTACTCTAGGCATATTAACTCCAGATTAAACGACTGGATGCAGCGGCGGATTTAACTGCCGAAGATCCAAAACCCATCTGTTTATATAACCCGCCACCGCCGCTAAATTTGCTACTCAAGCTATTCCAAACAGGCGCTAGCGCTGACGCACCACCAATCAACGTACTTGTCGCTGCCATGAGAGGGCTGATACTGGATTTTGCAATCGACATTTGCGGCGTTGCCGTAACCGGCGTGCGGGTAACATAACGGCTCATATCCTGCGGGGCGTTGTATTCCGTACGTACACCAGCGCTACCGAAATATTGCCCATGCACCGTCGCTTTATTCGCTTCAGCCAAAGCAGCTTGGTTAAGTAAATCCTGTGCGCGGTTTTCATAGCCGAATGCTTCATTTAATGCATTACTCTGTAAGCTATGAATATCAATACTTCGCATCAAATCGGCGGTTTGCATCAACTCCTGCGTGCTACCTTCATCAAGCACAACTCCATTAGCCGCAAGACCCGCCCGCGCACTGGCTCGCGCATTGCCTGCTTGCAAGCTGTAGCGCGCAATCGAATGGTCGCCGGCTGCTCTTGCCGCGACTTTTCCCAACGTTGCCAGATTCGCATTCACCCGCGCAATATCCGCTTGATGCTGCAGATTACTACGCTCACGCTGAGCGTTAAGCGCGCTTATCGCTTCTTGATGTTGTAGCGCCGCTTTTTCATGCGCTTCACGGCGGGTTTCGAGGTCGGAAGCATCCCATTTCTCATAGTCGAACCCAACATGCGCCAATAAGGTGTCGGCATCTTGCACAATCTGCTGTTGGCTTGCGGTCAACGTCTCGCCAGCGTCCGCTTTGGTACGCAACTGGCGCGCCATTTTCGTTAATGTTTCAAAGAAGAAATGCCCTGTTTCGTGGATGAAAGTTGAAAGATTGGCGTGCGGCGTGAGAACAATCGTGTTGCTGTCGGGTAAAAAAGAACCCCGTTCTAAGACGGGGTTTTGCGCTGAACTATTTTGCTTCAATGATGCCGTATTTTTTCGGTAGCCTGCGAGGTTCTTTTCTGTTAGAATCTTCTTACAGCCCGTGTTCAGGTTTGGCACGCCGGGCAATTGGAGCCCGGAACGTTCAAGCAAGTCGCGGGCTTTTCCTTTATCTACGTATTGTACATTCCCTTTACGCAAATCATTCGCAATATCTCGCATAGCTTGCGTAGGGTTGCCATCTTTAGCATAGCTATTAACCAAAGCGTGTACTTTCAAACCTTTTTTATTAGGTTCTACAACCACATATATTGGCGCATTATTAATCGTTTCTTCTGGGATAAAAACTAAACGCTTATCATGTGTGCGGGATTGTAATACAGCGGCGGGATTTTCTAACCATTCTGGTATTTTCTTCCAAATATCCGCCGTCATCTCTGGATGGTTAGTCTGGTTTAAAACAACTTTACTCTCATCCAACTGAACCGGTATATCCCCATAACCCAGCATATCTAATACGTCAGAACGGTCAATTATATTGACCCCTTTTAAATTTGCCTGACGACCAGAAAACAACTCATCAATCCGTCGCTCATATTGTTCGCGCGTCTCAGCTCGTATCGCCTGATGATAACCTTTTTGTGGAGAAGCTTGATTAGTAGACAAAGAAACATCTGATTTATCCGAACTTGCAGCATAGCTGATTTGTTCTTCGATAGTTTGTTCTTCATTTTTTACATCTTGCGTCGACTCTGGTGATATATTTCTTCTATCTTCTGAGCTCAGAGCCATACGTGATATGATTCGCTTCTCGCGCCGCAACACGGACTTCTATCCGGTCATCATCTCGCGAAGGAATCGAGTAACTCATATCCGATTCTGTCCCGCTGCGTGTCATCCAGATTTTTTGCGGTTCGGCGCGCGTTCCGGCGAACACCCGCCGTTGCTGGTAATAAGACACGGCAGAAGGGTAATTGTCGTCTTTCTGAAATATCTCCTTATATTGCGGTGGCGTTTTCGACATATCAGGCGCAATCCCGCTGTCTTCAAAAGTATTCTTATGCGCGAAACCAGCAAAGCCGAACATACCAGACTGGTACTTATACACGTAATAATTATCCGCACCGTCGACGGCATCCCACGTCAACGTGTTCTTATTGCCGCTGGTGTATAAATCGTTCGTCGCTTCTACTTCATCAGAAGCTTTACTTTCAACACCGTTTTTAACCGCGGTGATTTTGTAGCGATATTTCAAGTCAATCTTAATGACACCCGGCGCCAATGCCACCCGCGATACATCAACTTTCAGATTCGCCGGAGCGGGAAAAGAAGGAATAAAAGAAATCGGCTGCAAGCGCCAATCAGTAACGCCATATCTGCGTAACTCTTGCGGCGGATAGTGTGGATGTACTAGCGTAAGAATATCCGCTGATTGCACATAGTGGATATCGGCTAGATTGTCTGCGGTATAGGGTGTCGTAATCTCATACGGCGCGCCGTTATCTAAAATCGTTGCTGCGTCCGTATGAAAGCGCGCGTACTTATCGCCGAGCTCGATTATCATCGTTTGCTCGCCGGAGAACGTGAACGGGATTAATCGAACAAACTTACTCGAATCTTTTACTTCGCGCACAAAGCGAAAACCGGCGCGATTCTCAGCAGCACCTTGCGGACGAATAAGAAAATTACGGCACAACGCTAAGCCGTTTGCATAGCCGACATCTTCAATGCGCCCCTGCATTTCTGGTGCAATTTCACCACCAACGAAGGCTTGCTTTAAAAACTTTACCGTACTCATCGTGCGCGTATCCATGTTGGCGTATGCGTAACCCGCGTGAGCCGCTGATTACTATCTGATACACGCGCGGCAGAAAGAAAATGCGCTGCCATCTCTTCACAAGCTTGTCCCGTTTTCAAAGCTGCATCACCTT
Organism: Cardiobacteriaceae bacterium; assembly: GCA_030527905.1. Classification (GTDB taxonomy): domain Bacteria; phylum Pseudomonadota; class Gammaproteobacteria; order Cardiobacteriales; family Cardiobacteriaceae; genus Cardiobacterium. The sequence continues at coordinate 14,353 of JAUMZX010000011.1, read as the reverse complement.
TTAACAAAGGACCAGCCAACAAAGCCGCTAATTTCCAAGAAAGCGCTTCAACGAAGTTAGCCGGATACAACGCGGGGTCTGTCGCTGTCGAAATATAGCGCACCGTAATATCTGGTGTATCTGTCAACAACACCGACGCATTATTATTGCGCTCTAGTTGATACTCGACCGGAACACGAATACCCAAGTTTTCATAGTCATCAGTAGAACCCTTTGGCAATACCGATAAAATCACTAAAGCATCAACGGGCAGGGCGTAAGCATACTCCCAGCCTTCCTGCCGATTATACAAGAGCGCTGGTTTTATCCGGCGGGTGGCGAAATTCCACGGATGCGATTCAAGTAGTGTTTGCAACGCAAGCGGGTAAAAACGCGCACAATGCTCAGCTTGCGCACTTCCTTCGGGCGGGTCAATACTCGCCACGGTTGCACTATCCCCAAGCCGTGCTAACGCGATGTTACAAATAGATACTACGGATTGCATAAAGCCTCACAAAAAAAGCCCGCATTAAGCGGGCTGTTTACGTTTTCTCCCGCCGTTTTCTTCTAGCGGGTCTTCCAATACTTCTTCTGGCGGAGCTTTAAGGCGGATAAACCAAACGCCACTTTCACCTTCGGGGACGTCGAACACGTCCCCTGCGTAGCGTAGTTCGCCGCCGTAATATCCCGTCTGGATTGCTTGGACTTTCATCGGTTCACCTTCGGATTTTCAGGGTGAATAATCGCCATCTGCAAACCGTCTACCAGTTGCGCATCAACCTTCCCGCCTGTGCCTGTTTTTGTGTACTTCAAGCGTAAATAGCGTTTATGTATCAGCGGTAGCGGCATAGCGATTATCTTGCCCACGCCAAACGGTTGCGCTCCACTTTGCGCGACTGTACTAAAACCAGAGGTTTCCGCCTCGCTGTGTTGTATTTCCACATCCATCGTATCACCGGCGGCAAAACCTTCTTTCCCCGTGACAACAACCCACATCTTTTTGTCGACCATACCTAAATTTGGGTCTTTAACTTTAAAGTCTATTGTATTTGTGCTTTCTCCATCAGCGGCTTGTGCTTCGGAAAAACGCAACAGGCTATCAATAATCATAAATACTCCTTACTTGACTTGAGCTTCGGTAGATAACAACGCGTCTGAAATACGCACCGGAACACCTTCCCCGTCGCCGAATGTGGTAACGCGCTTGCCGCCAACCTGTGCTTGTGAAATCGTGTACTGAGCGGAATGTTGAATTTGCCCGCGTAAAATACGACGTAAAGTACGATTCATATAAAACGCAGGACGTCCCATCATGTTGGGCAACATTTCTAAAGCATCGGCCATTAGATCGGGTAAATTAGCACCGCTGGTGAGGTCTTTGCGTAGCTGTGTTACATCAATATTGGCGATACGTACGATATAGCGCCAGTCTTTAACACAAAGCCCCATATCCCACGAATGCTTTTTCTCATGCGCTTCATAGCGTCCACCGTTATCATCAGTGACCGTGTTAACACCAATATCTTGGCTATCAATACCCGCTTTTGACCCTTTCGGATAAATACCAAAACAAGTATCACGCGACCAAACAATAAGCCAAATGGAAGCATTGTTATTGCCCGTTCCGCCAGCATCAATAATGTTTTTACCATTCGGCGCGCTCTTATCTGAAAAACGTGGGGCAAGACCCATAAAGCGCTCGGGATGAGCAATGCCATCGTTGTACCAAAACGTTTCCGCCATTACTTGATTCAATGCTTCGATGAATGGCTTTTGTTCTGCGGCTAACCATGCCGCGGAATTGCCATTCAATTGCAATAATTTCTGGTCGATAAAAGAGCGTGCCTCTAACATTCCAATAGATTCTTCCACTTGCGTGACAGCGCTTGTGCTCGGTTTAACCCCTTTATACAAAGTGCGCCATGACGCTCCCGGTAAGCCGTTGCGCACTGCTATTTTGTGTGATGTACCGCCGTTGGCTTCCTCAAAAACCATGTCTTCAAGTACTTCGTTCGTTTCATTTAGTATTTCGACGGTATCCGTGATAAACCGTCCTTTACCATCCATACGTGCGGCAAGGGTCGCCAACGTGGGATACATAACATCTTTATTAAGTGTAGCCATAAATTACTCCTTAAGGGTTTAGGCCCGGTGTGTTTGGAAATTGTTCGCGCGCATCGTGTCCGCCACTAGCGCCGCCGCTTAGCGTCTTATCTTCGCCAAGCAATTTGCCCATTTTGTAAAACGCTCGGATAACCGCGGGATGATTTCCAAGCCCTGTTTGTTCCAAAATCTGCGTTAGCTCTGGCGAGCCGAATTGTTCTAAACCACGCTTTGCTACCGCGAGGTTTTCATTAAAATGCGCTCCGCCGAATTCTTTATCGTGCCGACTTTGTGACTGCCATTCCTCCCTTGTTTTTTCTTGCAGTATTTCTTGATAAGCAGTAGCGCGTTGTAAGAACTGACTTGCGGCATCAGCCGGTAATCCGGATTCTTTTGCCATTTCGCCGTAGAAATTCAGTTCTTTCGGGTCGCCACTGTAGTTTGGTACATTCAGCACATACGAATCAGGCGGGGATTGCGCCCCGCCTGTGTCGTCTTGTCCTGTTGTTGTCTGCGGTTCCTGCCCCGCTATTGCCGCCTGCCCATCTTCAATCTGCGGTGTGTCTATCACCGGACTGTCCGCTGGCGCGGATTCGGGCATCACGCTCTCTTCGCTCATATAAAGCCTCCTGTTGCATAGTTAAAAACTCATTCGGTGTGATATTGCTCACTAAATCAAGCAACATCAGACCTTGCTCACGCCTACCTTCACGCCGCGCCATTTGTAGCGCGTTGTCGTGAAAACAGGTGTGATATACCTGCGCAGCTTCAAGTAAACGCCAAACCATCCGGCGCCCCTGCTCGCTGCTCATCAAAAAACTGATGTCGTGAGCAAGTAGCTCTTGCTCACGCTCTTGTTCAGTTGTAGCCACTTAATCCCTCCAGCACGCCATCTAGCGCGCTACCTTGCCCCACTGGTGTGTTCCCCAGTTTCTGTGTGGCATCCGCCATCTGTGCTGCTTGCGCCATTTGTTCTTGTTGCGCTTGCTGTTCAGCACGTTGTTGCCGTACCGCTTCGGCGTCGCTATCTGGCACGATAATGCTCGGATCAATACCCAACGCCTCGCCGTAAATATTGACTAGCTTGTCGGTATTAATCTTATCTAGCACCTGAGGATTGAGCTGCGCCATACCGCCAACCGCAGCGGTGAAACGATCAATACTGTTTGTCTGTACCGCTTTTTGCGCTTGCGCAAGTATCGAGACAAGCTCAACATCTAATTCCATACCCGATAATTCCTCCGGTGGTGGCGGTAAAATTCCGCCCACCAACGCCGCATCAAAAGCAATATCAATCAACGGAGTAAGTAATTCGTTCTGTAATCGCTCTAACACAGGACCAATCATCAGCATTTTTTCTTCATGCCGTTCCGCTACTTCAGTCGCCGTCATGCGCCCGTCTTGCTGCGTAATCATCAAAAATAAATCTGCGTAAAACGATTTCTGAATACGCGCACGCACATCTTGAATATCATCAAGTAGATAACGTAAATCTAAACCCACATTCCAAATCGGCTGAATCGGCGCGCTAGCATCGGCATAAACAATGCCGCCGGGCATCATATTGTATTCTTGCGCTTTGAACATGGTCGGCACTTGCAATGGCGGGTTGACTTGATAGTCAATCGCTTTTGCTTTCGCTAACTGTTGATGTTGTAGCTGCCGAATATCGCCCATCGCCTCCATCGCTGGCGATGCGCCGTAAATATCTCCGCCAGAAACCGACCAGCGTGGACATAATGCGGGGAAACGTTTAAAACCACCCTCCCGTAATACCATACCTTCTGACGCGCCTTTTTCGAAATACACCGACCGCCACGGCATATCCCGCGCCAGCGGGCTGTCTACATTACGCAAGGCGCGCGGTTCGATTGCATGAATAATCGTTACTGGTTGGTCGTATGCGCCATTCTCGTACTGACTACGCACAGACTGCGACACAGCATCTTTACCGAATTCACGTACTGTTTCCCCTACGGTCTTATCAAACTCGCGATACAAAGTATCGACATCACCGCGCCAATTTGTCGCAATACAAAATTCACCAGCGGTCAACGCCGTATTATGAATTGCCGATTGATAATCGAACGTCGTAATACACGCTGCTGTGCCGTAAAGCGCTAACTCTTCATAAATCGTATGTAACGCGCGATACGTATTCGAGCGATGAAAAATCGTATGCAACAAAGCGCTTGCATCATTCAACCACTCTTTTACTTTCTGATATCGATTTAAATCAGCGTCAGTTGTCGCAAGTTTGAACCACGGTCGCGCGGGTGACGTCATGCCGCTCATCATCCCCGCCGCTAACGTACGCACCGCATTCGTCGCGGTGCTGTCATAGATTTTATTAAACCGTTGCTTATTCCGGTGGCGTTCAAATGATAAAAAATGCCCCGTGGTTGGCATCACATGCTTACTCACATCACGCCACTGCGTGAGAAACAAAGAGCGCTCATCTTGTAACGCCGCGTGCCGCTTAAATACTTGCTTACGAATATCTTCTTGCATCTTAAATTCCTAACATCGTGCACCCGCCGAGTTGCCCCTTCTTGCCTAGCTTTTGCCCGCCATCCAGCTCGCCGCTATTTGTTAGTAGTGTTCCACCCGTTGCGTTATTCGTGCCGCTGCCTTGCTTCAATTGCTGTTCTGCTTCGTACGCGCCACGCTGCGGATTACGTGCTGCGGCTGTGCTGGATTTAAAATGCGCGTTGATATTATTCGTCGCTTCTTGTTGTTGTTGCGCTAACGCTTCAAGATGCTTTATCTTCGCGTTGTATAGCGCGCGAATTTCGTCTGACTTACGAATAGACTCCTGCCGCTTCTCCGCTGCTTCTTTATTGACACTATCTACTTGCCGTTGCGCAACACGATTATTAATCTCGTTTAAAATATTGAGCGTTTGTTTTCTGCCCGCGGCTATACGCTGCTCATTAGTCATCCCTTTATCATTAATCGGGGGCTGAAACCACGGCACACCCCAAGGACTGGAGATATATTCACCACCGCCATAATGGTGATACAAGTCTTTGTACTTATTTCCCCCGTTTATTACATTACCATACCTGTCGGTGTCGATAGAACCTTCATACCAGCCAGCCATCTTATTGCCCCAACAGTGTCTTCTTATTTTTCTTCTTATCTAACTCGTCTAAATCAACGCCCCCGGGACCGGTCAAAATAGTCCCCGCGACGCCCTTATCTGGCCGTTCTTGTCTTATCTGACCGCTATTCTGCTCCTGCATATTCAACTGTCGTTGTAGCTGCGCTTGCTGATTGTTCTGTTGACGTTGCGCTGCTTCTAGCGACGCTTGCATTGCACGCTGTTGTTGCGCTAAACCTTCACGCTGCACAGCTAGTTCCGCGTCAAAATGCTGCTGATTTTGCGCAAGCGTTCGCCGTTGCGCTTCTAAATTCTGCTGATTTGTCAGCGCTTGCGAAGCTAAAAACGTATTGATGTAATTCTGCGTATCTCTACGCGAAATCTCGAAGTTATTTCGTTGTTGTTCAATTAACTCCTTTATGCCGTTTTCCTGATTGCGCCAAGATTCTTTTGCTGCCACACGAGCATCATGGCCCGTGACTTTGTGCCATATCTTACTAAAAACGCTCATAAAACCTCCTTAAATATTATTGTACGGGTCATACATTTTCCCGCTTGAAAAAACCTTCAACACTTCAGCAACTTTCGGTGTATCCATTAGCGCGAGGCAGTAGGCGCTCGCGTAATCAGGTGAGCGCCCGAGCTTTTTAACAATGTCTTCTCTACTCTCGACATAAACTTCCGCGCCTTGCAGTTTCCATATCGGCGTGCAAAGGTCAGACAACAAGCGCTTATCCGGCGGCAAAGCGATGCCGTTGTTCGCATCGGGGTCGAGCGCCTCGCGCATCATCCACCACGCCTGCGAGCGCAGGTTTCTGAAACTCAGCCGCCCGCTCTTGTCTTTGCGCGTTGCTTTCCCTGCGACGTTGACGCCGACAACCTGTTGCCCCGTCTCCGCCAAAAAATCATAAACCGCTGAACCAACACCGATGATGTCAACATGAATCGGCGCTTTATCACGTAATGCTGCAATAACAAGTCCCGCTGTCGTCGGCCCGTTCGGCGTTTCCGCACCCAGATACGCGAGAGGCTGGTCAAACCACATGCCATGCCTGCGCGCAATAATCGTCTCGTCCTTGCCGCCGCGCGCCACGTCCACCCCCATGCTGTCCATCGGCGGCTTCTTGTCGAGCGGCTGCCAGCGTGCCATCGCCGCCTCCACCCATGCCGTTGGAATCACCTGCCACGGATCGTCTTCCATGCCCGCCGTGAAATCACCATTGAGCATCTGCGAGCGCAGCGGCTCAGGCAATGCTTGAAGCGTACTCATGTAGCCTGTCTCCAATAGATACGGGTTATCCGTCACTCGAGCACTGATAAACGTGCGTGACAGCGGCTTAATAATCTGCTCCGGCGTGTACTTGCTCTCGTCGAAGTCGTACACCGCCTCGCCGTCAATCAAAACAAATTTGTCTGCACTGCCCACCCACACATCTTTACCATCAATGATTGCCGCGTAGCGCAACTCGCCGTCTTCTGCGGGATTGGGATATTTCTTATCTAACCACGGCGCGAAAAAATCAATAATCCAGCGCCCCGCCTGCGTCGTCGGCGGGTTAAACGTCAGCAATGATTGGCAATGCTGATTCGGGTCTGTACTACGTAACCAACCAAGCAACGCACGCACTTGAGATTCAAGGAAATTCGCTGCTTCATCGAACACCAGCAAATCATGCGGCCGTCCTTGATACTTCTGCCAATCGTCAAGATTCGGCGTACTGCCGAACTCGATTTGCCGGTCAGCCATACGCCAAATCTTCTCCGCGCCGTTGTAGCCATCCGAATTACCAACGATGCTCTTCAACTCGTCGATAATGCCCGTCAACTGCGTTGCTTCGCGGCGAAGAATCAATACTTTCTGATGCTGTGTAAGCGCCTTACCGCAAGCAAGTGCCGACTTGCCACCGCCAGCGGCACCACCATATCCGATAACATCAGCATCGCTCATGTACGCCATCGCCTGTTTGCCTGGCAGTGGCAACCACTTCGGCGCAGATTGCAGTAACTGCGCCAACTGCGCGCGCTCATCTGCCGTCAAATACAGCAACAGTGATTCAATCTCGCGCGGCAGCATCCTTCCTCGCTTGTGCGACTGCCAGTAAACCAGAAATCGTCTGCGCTGCCTTGCGCGGTTCAATCTCCGGTGTGGCGTTGTTGTTAATCTGAATTGCCGTATCTGGCGCTTTGCCGAGCCGCGCCTCACGCTGAATGCGCAACGTATCCATCACCGCTTTAGCATCCTGCGGCTTATCCACCGCAGGCAGTAGCGCCATCACATGCTGCCGCACCGCTTCCATGTCGGCATCGTTTTGCAGCCGGAAATCCACCTCATCACGCACCGCAATCTCAAATGCAGCGCGCTCAACATTGTTTAGTTTAGTTTGTTTAGCTTCTTGTTCAGTTTCTGCCAAAGCAATAATTGCGCTGGCTTTTTTCTCTTGTAAACGTTTAGTTTTGCCCGCCTGCCAGTTTTCTGCGGCAACACGCTGCGACACCGCGCCACGGGTCACGCCGTACTTGCGCATAATCTCTGCCTGCGACAATCCGCGAATCTCATAGTCCGCCCGCGCTGCTATCCATTGCTCTGCCGACAAACGCGCCATTACTTAGCCCCGTGTTGCCCTTTGAGGCGCTCAAGAATCCTGTCCAACTTTGACCGAATATCGCGTAACTCTGCTTTATTCTCTTGCCTATCATCTTCTACGCGTCGTTGCAGTGCATTGATATTCTCTTGATGCTGACGCTCGCTTAACTCAACGCGCTGCTCTAACAAAGAAATACGATGCTCAATGCGATTAACGTACATCATCGCCGAGACGGCAATCATCGCTGTAGTAACAAGATGACCTACGGATACTTTCTTTTCGAGATGCCAATTATTATCTTCACTCATCACAAAACACCTTTAATTGCCCAATGTATTCTTTTAACCTCAACTCTCTTTCGACTAACCGCTGGTAGGCGTCATCGCTCAGACCCTGAAGCTCGCTCTCATACACACTCGGTAATGGCGGCATTGACGGGCAACGCGCGGGCGAAGGTACAAATTCCACGCGCGACGTACAGCCCGCCAACACCAAAAAAATAGCGGCTATTGCCGCTTTACTGTTTCTCAAAATAATTCCGCCTGCCATCCCGCATCCCTTCCTCTGCTTGCAACCGCGCTTTGGCGGATTGCGCGGAGGCTTTAGCTCCCTTCTCGCTACGTCTTTGTAGTTCGGCTGTGTTCGCGCGTTCACGCTGTAACTCGCGCCGTTGTAGCTCAGCATCTAAGCGTGCTGACTTCGCGCGTAGTACATTGATGATGACAAGCAACGCGGCAAAAACAAGCGCCACCGCGTACGTAGCCCATGCCTTAATCTTTAGCAGCATGACTGCTTACCCAGAATGCGACCGTAGTAAAATCTCGATTAAACTCTTTGTATGCAGCGGCTGTTTCTTGATTTTCCATTTCTTTGCTCCATAAAAAAGCCCCGCAATTAGCGGGGCTATATAACTAAATAATTACGTAAAACCTTTTTTAAGAATATCCATAAAAGTTTTATTGCGGATATCAGCATCTTTTACTAACGCATCAAAATCTAAAAAATTAATCTCCGCATCCACATCAGAATAAAACTGTGAGTATATCTTTCCCTGTACGGTAAATCGGTGTTTAAATCCATTCCGCTCTAACGTTCTTTCTAGCTCTTCGTCAAAATCGACTAAGGCATACATCCATGCTTTATTTATTTTTTCGGAGAATGCATCTCTTAAATCCCCGATATAATCAACTAACTGACTAGCTGCGCTAAGTTTATCCCTTTTGTTGATATGCAGGCGCTTAAACTCAAAGCAGACCACATCATATTGTTCTGTATTCTCACTAGAAAACAATAATAAATAATCCGGACGTTCGTTGGAGTTTGCTTCATTTTTTGAATCAATTATTTCACTAAATTTATCGGTTATTTTTTTAATTTCATTATCACTACTTGAACAAATAAATGACATAAATCTGTCATCTAATATCCAAGCATTATTATTCAGCAAATTCTCATAATCATTAAATTGTGAGAACGTTTTTTTAGGCGCAATAGTATTATGAATATCCTTTTCTAGATTACTAGGCGTCATAGCTTTCAGTTTATCTAGTTGTATATTGCGAAATAAAATATATTCAGCTAAGTTTCTGCTAGATAATTCTAAAGCTTTTTGATAATCTTCATCCGTTAGATTCTCTTTTTCCAGAATTGTTTTTTGTTCTAGGAAAAATTTATCTCTGGCATTATTAAGGATGTCTTCTTTGGACTCAAAGCCAACATCATCTAAGCAAATATAGCCTTTTAAATGCGGATATTTATTCGATATATCTGTCTGAGCTTTCTCCAGCTCTTCAAAAAATTTAGGGAAGTTTGCTTTAAAGATAGTTTTGACGTTCCTTTTTAATATTTTTTTAAGCTCTCTCTCATCAGCCCTATCCAAGGTTAGCTTTTGGCGAGCAGAATCAACCATGCCCACAAACATTTTTGATGATAAAAAGAAAACAGCTTCAATATTTTCAATATTTTTATAATTAGATTTATCTATGACATCAACACTGAGCGCACGATTATCAATAGCAAATGAAGTAACAATAGAGGTATTTTCTACCTTACTGTCCATATAATAATATAATGTAATTCCTTCTCTAAACAAATCAGCACTGGTTTTTTTTCTTAATTTATCACTTAATGTGGATAATTCATTTTCTGGAATAGTAAATTTAGTGAATTCTGGAATATCGGATAATTTGATAGTATCGTTGCTTATTATTAGCTCTTTCTTCTCTCGCTTAATCTGAGTTGATATATTGATAGATAAATTTTTGCCTTGCTCTCGCAGTTGTATAAAGCATGGCAGAAATTCAGATAAAATATATTTCTTAATATCCAGAGAACTAAGCATGCTTAATGAACTTATCTTTTTATGATTAAAGTTATTAAATGTTAGTCGTGTTTGGCTTGAGTCTGACTCAATGTCTACTGTCGACTGTTTGTCATGAGAAAAATTTAAATTGAATGTGAACTTAGTTTTTTTATATCCTGATTTAGATTTCCAAATACTTTCAACTTCTACATCATCGAAGTAATGTAGATATACAAGGCGTCCTAGCCCTTTATGAGAAGTATCCGCCGTATCCATTATCCTAGAAAATCGACGGTAACGTTCAGGAGTAAATCCTTCTCCATTATCAGTAATGGAAAAATCAAAAGAACGAACGTCTTCATAAGAAATTGAAATATCAATTTTACTCGCCCCAGCATCTAATGCATTGGCAATGGCTTCTGAATAAATCATATTAAAACTGTGATTCGGAAAAAAGCTATTCACAGCTTGTTTTATATTGATTTCCATTTTTGATATGCCCACGATATTTTACCTATCGAACATTGTACAATAATTTAAAGGAGTGTTTGCCAATACTCACTAAACAGCAAAGCTTATCTACTATCAATCAGCTATCACTACTTTTGCCTCTTTAATCTTTAGCAGCATGACTGCGTACCCAGATAATATAGACAAGAGCCGCCACAACAATGAGCAAACCGATTAAACCCGCATAACGGGCATAATCAACAACCTCTTGTGCGGGACGGGCTAACTCCATCGCCTCGGATATCGCTGCTAAAGCTGTCCCCGCAACACCGGCGACCGCGCTCTTACTGCGTCGGCTATCTTTAATCGATGCCGCTAATGATTGCGCACCGTCGGCTTTACTCGCTCCCTCACTTGCGGCCGTAAGCGACTTCACGTCGTATCTTGACATCGACAGCGCATTACTACGCACACGCTCCACGCGCTTATTCCAGCCACGCCCAAACGTCTTCCAAGTCTTCAGACTGCGCATAAAAGCAAGACGGGCATCGCATAACTTATTAATCAAAACATTAGCGGGCACGGACGGAATCGCGGATAACGTCTGCATACCAACAATCCCGTCTTGTCGTGTGCCGATGATGCTTTGTAAAGTTTTAACAGCACGCGCCACACCGCTATTTACTGCAAAATCGAACAGCGCATAGTCAACACCAGCGGGCAAATCATCAAAACGGATCGGCGCGGCATACTGCTCGCGATAAATCTGCTCGGCTTCATGTTGCGTAATCTCGCGCACACTGCGCTTTGTCTGATGATGCTTTGCATTAAAAACATCGTAAGTATGCTGCGTGATACCTTTATTCGTCGCGCCGCCCGGGTCTGCCGCCAAATTAACATAGCCGCCTTCATCTGCTAGTACTAGATGCAACGCTTGTGAAAAGTTTTCTGCTGCCATATCAGCTCCAATAAAAAATCCTGCATAAGCGGGTATAAAAAAGCCGCCTGAAGGCGGACAGAAACGAAAAAAGCCCCGCGTTTGCGAGGCTTAATTTACTTTAGATGCAATAATGCACTATGATGGATTTAGTATACTTTTTGTTCGAACAAAGTCAAGAAATATTTTTATGTGATTTAATAAATCACGCATGCTATACTGTGACCAAACAAGGAAAAGACATGATAAAAAGCTTTGCGCATAAAGGTCTGGAAAAATTCTTTGTTAGTGGCAATAGCGCTGGCATACAATCTGCTCATGCGAGCAAACTACGGCGCATACTTTCTGTTCTAGACGAGCTTACCGACATTACACAGCTACGCGGATTATGGCGTTGCCATCAGTTGCAAGGTGACCGTTACCCACAATGGTCATTAAGTGTCTCTGGCAATTGGCGCATTACCTTTGATTTACGTGATGGCGATGTGTATATCGTTAATTATGAAGACTATCACTAAGGAACAATTATGAAAATGCACAATCCCCCGCCACCTTGTGACATACTGCGTGAAGACGTTTTGCCAGAACTGGGTATGAGCGTTACTGATTTTGCTCGTCATCTAGGATACAGCCGCGAAGCTATGAGCCGCACATTACATGGAAAAACACCCATCACAGCAAAACTTGCCTTACGACTGGAACAAGCAGGTATTAGTACAGCGGAAATGTGGCTTGCACTACAAAGTAAATATGACCTCTGGCATTTACGCAACAACTCACAGAGCATAGAAATCCGCGAGTTGGTTCACAGTTAAATTTACACTAACACTCACAGCTGCTTCGAAAAATCATTCTTAAACAATATTCCTTGATATACCTATGCATGCGCCGACATCCAGCCATCTAAAAAGCTATACCCCTGTTGCCGCAATGACCAGACTTTGGCTTTACCACCTATTTCAAATAACTTCCCCACCCTAAAATCATCATAGATACCGAAAACAAACCGCGCTTCTATTGCCTTGTGTGCATCACGATTAGACGCTTTCAGCGATAGCAGCGCTTTCTCAATATACTTACCTTCATCGTCGCTGATGTCGGCAACGGCATCATCCGGTATCACTGGCGGAATAACAGCCGCAAAGGCGGTACAATTCGGATAATAAAGCTGCTCGCGTCCTGTTCTAATCCATCTCGCATATTGCTCAAGTTTGTATTCGATATCGGTGTAACTCATTGCCAACTCACAAACTCCACGCGCCCGACGATGCCCGCTTTCCGCTCTGCCCGCATCAATTTCAATTCGCTGCGATAGTGCGCGGCGATTTCCTTTTCCTCATCCTTCGATACCTTCACCCGCGCATTCATCTTACCCCGCAGGATATCGAGCATACCGTCGCCTAATATAGTGCGTAGCCATACGCCTGAATCGGCTGGATTACCGCCAAACCATTCATGACACGTGTAGCACAACGCCATAGCATTATCACCACACCAGCGGATTGTGCGATGACGTCGACTAAAATGATGCGAACAATGCAAACCTGTGGAAGATGCGTCGTACTGCCTGCCACAACGTTCACAACAATAATTAGCACGCTCACGTACACATTTAGAAAAAGCTTCATCGGCAGGTGTGCGTTTAATGCCGCTCATTATCCCTCCAAGCTAAGTCTTCATATCCGCAAACGGTTGGATCGGGTATAAACACTTGCAGCGTTTCTGCCGCCCAACGTCGAATATTCTCTACATATTCGTGAAATTCCCGACGCGGCAGCTTCGCAGTGGACGGCGATACCACAAGATTTAAATCTGCAAACTCTGCCGCTCGGAGAAACTGAGCTTTACAAAACTCATGCACAACATCTTTTACTGACAACCGTGCCTGCTTACGTATTCCATCGATTATGTCGCTACGGAAAAAACCCGGGTCGTTATCAACAATCGTTTGATAAACAACGCCCCATAAGTACTTGTTTTGCTGTTGCGTACGCTTCGATTCCTCCTCCTCGATGCGTACCACTAAAACTTTCTCACCGCTGATTGCCACGGCTTGTACCGCAGCGGCCGCATTACGGCGGACTTGCTCGTTCACTAACCTGAATAACTGGCTCATCGCGCACCACCTTTGCGCTTATCGCGTAGCTTACGTAATGCTGCGATGTACTCGCGAAAGTTTCGTTGCTTTGTTTTAAGATTCTGCGGTTTCCAGCAATAAGAGCGGCCGTATTTCTCGAACGCATTTACTTTGCTCTTATGCCATGCTGCTGCATAAGAGATGGTCTCTTTTTCAAAGCCGTGCGCTTCGCGGAGTTTTTGTAACAGTGCGCCGGTCATACCTCACCTCCCAGCACCGCATCAATCGCTGCCCCGACCACACACGGCGGCAACATTGGCACCAGCGCCTGTCCGCGCCGCCAGAGCTGGTGCCACGTCAGCACCTGCCGGAAATCGTCGCGGTCAAAACCCTCAACATCGCCCGCGAACGCGCGTTGCCACAGCACCTTGCGCCGCGCTTTCGGCACTACGTCATACTTCATGCCGCCACCTCCTTGCCGCTCAGCGCATCGGCCAGCAACGTAGTCATGTCGGTAAGCGGCGATACCGGCAGGCGCGGTATATCGCTGCCATTTCTCATCACGCTAATAGCGGCCGTCTTGTCGCCGATGAGTAATGGCGCCTCTACTTCATAGCCTTTACTTGCATTTTCCGTCTCCGCCGAACCAGCAAGATGACGCGGGTAATCACCCAATTTTCGTCCGATGTAACCGCGATAAATCCGCAGAAAATCCCGCTCACGGAACGGTAATTCTTCATCCGTACAGAGCGCTAGCTTTACCTGTAGGAAATCGCCGCGTTGTTTACACTTCCTGTTTAAAATAATCATCTAAAAC
>JAUMZX010000010.1:3018-24865 GCA_030527905.1 Cardiobacteriaceae bacterium | reverse complement strand
AGCGCTAGATTTAGCAAAATAGCGACGATCGCGGCAAGACCGATACCTTCTAAGTGAAACCATCCCAGATCGACCGAAAGATGGCCTAAGCCAACCACAAGCGTCACCGCAATAATAATAACGCTACGTTCACTACGAATATTAGCATTAGCAGAAAGTAGAGAACGTGCCCCCATTGCAGCAATAGAACCGAAAAGCAACAGCATAATTCCGCCCATAATAGGCGTTGGCATATTACTCAAGAATGCGGCCAATTTACCCGAGAAAGCGAGAACTATCGCAGTAAGCGCCGCATAAATCATAATACGAGCGCTTTTTGCTCCTGTAATAGATACTGCTCCCGTCACTTCCGAGTATGTTGTAACAGGAGGGCCACCAAGTAATCCAGCAATGGCAATGGCAACGCCATCACCAGCAAGCGTACGATGCAGCCCCGGCTGTTTCAAGAAAGGTTTATCACAAACCTGACCAATGACCGCAATATCACCAATATGCTCTATTGCCGGCGCAAGAGCGACAGGTAAAAGATATAGAATCGCTTCAATTTTAAAAGAAGGCATTGTCACTGGCGGTAAAGCAAGCCATTGTGCCGCATGAACTGCAGAAAAATTTGCTATCCCCAGTGCAAAAGCGCATAGATATCCGGCAATAATGCCAGAAAAAACCGCGAGCAGTTTGGTAAGACCGCGTGTATACAAAGCAACAATAATAGTCGCAACCAAAGCAAGCATCGCGCAACATAAGGCAGAATTCTTAGGATAAAGCACGGTACCACCATCACCAGAAAGCCCCATAGCCATGTTAGCAGCTGACGGCGCAAGCGATAAACCGATAACCATAATGACCGGTGCAACCACTATGGGTGGAAATAAACGGTCAATAAAGCCCGTACCTAACGTTCGAATGAGAAAAGCCAATAGCAGATAAACCAGCGATACTGCGATAATTCCTCCCTGTGTTGCCGCCAATCCCCATTGCGAAATACTGGCAATCAAAGGGGCAATAAACGCAAAGGAAGAACCTAGAAAAATCGGTACCTGTCGCCCAGTAAAGAACTGAAAAAATAGAGTCCCAAGACCCGCCGATAATAAAGCTACGGCCGGACTAATATCTGTCAGTAACGGCACCAGAACCAAAGCACCGAAGGCGACAAACAGCATCTGAATGCCAACTAATACTTCTTTTAAATTTCGCATAAAAACGCTCCCAAATAAAGGCGTGCGCATTATAACGAGGATAAAATGGAACTGCATCGGTTTTCTAATTCAAACCCAGAAATTAGAAAGGAAAGAGAGTATTTTTTTCTTCTATATTATTTCTATTTATTTTTATCTTAATAAAAAAATTTATCTAAAAAACCATTCACTATAATAATATTGTACCCTTATATTCATTGATTCTTATAAGATAGCAATTTATTGTGCATTTATATTACATCAAAAACATAATATCCTATATCATTACTCATTTATACTACAAGATAATTCTTAATAGATAAAAACCATAAAAAACCCCACTTTCCCACGCAATAATCATAAATAGACTAAATTTTTATGTCATAAATAAATTCACTCTCAACCAAAACATTTTTAATATTCAAATACTGTTATCAAAGAATATCTAAACATCTCTATATAACAGAAATCTCGATATGTGTATAAACGCCAATTTATAGGCAAACAAGAGCAAGGCATCATACAATGTTCCTTTTTAACGGGTAAACATCATGCGTACACTGGAACTTTTACAAGAACTTATCTGCCGCCCTTCTATTACACCAAACGATGCCGGCTGCCAAACTTTAATTGCAGAGCGTTTGCACGCATTGGGCTTCAGCATACGTCATATTCACTTGGGTGATACAGATAACCTTTGGGTTACTCATGGTGAGGGAGCTCCACTCGTTGCCTTTGCCGGACATACTGATGTCGTTCCTGCCGGTGATGAAGTCGCTTGGACATCGCCGCCTTTCACTCCAGCGATACGTGATGGCAAAATTTATGGCCGTGGTGTTGCGGATATGAAAGCAGGCGTTGCAGCCATGGTTGTAGCGCTTGAACGACTCACCGCTCAGCCACACCCTGGCACCTTAGCCTTACTTCTCACCAGCGACGAAGAAGGCGACGCACTAGATGGCATTCAAGCGGTACTCCCTATTTTGGAAAAAGAAGGTGCCCATATGGACTATTGCATTGTCGGTGAACCTTCCTGTGCTATTACCTTGGGTGATCAAGCGCGCAATGGTCGCCGTGGTTCGCTTAGTTTGCATCTGACCGTACATGGCAAACAAGGACATGTCGCTTATCCTGAGAAAACCCGTAACCCTATCCATGCCTTGGCAAGCATCGTTGCCCGTCTGGCTACAAACGTATGGGATAAGGGTAACGCACACTTTCCGCCAACCTCTTTCCAAACCAGTAACATCATCTCTGGTACAGGTGCAGAAAACGTAGTCCCTGCGAATGCACAATGCAAAATGAATTGGCGTTACAACACGGAACATAGTAAAGACAGCTTGCAACAACAAGCTACCGATATGATTGATACGATTCTGGCGGATTGGCACATGCAGGCGGATTACCATTGGAAACTATCTGGAGAACCTTTCCTCACGGATAACCCCGCATTAATGCAGGCACTCAAGGATGCCGTTGCCACGCACTGCGGAAAAACATTACGTTTTGATACAGGGGGCGGCACTTCAGATGCCCGCTTTATTGCCCGCTATGGTACGGCAACAATTGAATTTGGTCCGCTCATCGAAAGCATTCACCAAGTAGATGAAAACGTGGATATTAGCGTTCTGGAGCCACTCACAGCCGTCTATGTTGATTGCGTACGCAACTTATGGAATATCTTAGCGCATCATAAAGACTAATAATCCTTATCTATTTGATATAGTAATACATATAAGCCATGTAAGGACTGCAACATCAATAAATAACCGTGCATCGACAAAGACGGGGGAACACTGCTTCTCATCTCGAAGTCGATGCACGCTAACCATAAGCGTATAAAACTATTTCACGCGAATAATCTGATAAACATGCGATAAATCATATACCTTATAGCGACCTGGTTCGCCCCGCTGTTCACCGGCATAACTCAATACCAATGCTTGGCGGTGATAAAAATCTGTCCACGCCACGAAAACGCCGCTATGCTCAATATCGTTATATGAATGATTGACATAATAAAGCCAATCTCCAGGCATAATCATGGTTGGATCCGCATAAGGACCCTGTTTTAAATCTCCTTTAAACACCTGCTGACGCCGTGTTTCGGGAAATCCGGCTCGTGTAAAACCGGCTTGTAAATAATCCCAACAGCCGCCACGCACTATCTCACCTGACTGCACCATCTGCCGCAGTGTCACCAACACTTGACGCGCCGCAGGTGTAGCTTGTGTTTCCGCATTAAGAATGAAGGATTGTTGCGCAGAAACATCGGGACGTAATGGCGGTTGCACATACGGAACAGACGTACACCCAGATAACAAGCCAAACAACCCGACATAACATACAATATTAAACATCGCCCTTCTCCTCACTAAAAACCTTATGACAGCATACCAAAGCCAACTGGATGACAAAACCCGCCGCCTAAATGCGCTACTTACACCGTTCAATGCCCCAACTCCTGATATTTACCCTTCACCGTCATACGGCTATCGCATGCGTGCCGAATTTCGCCTCTGGCATGATGGAGATGATTGCTATCACGCCATGACAGCAACCAATGGGAACATTGAACGTATCGATACCTTTCCACCGGTGCATCACAGCATCAATGCGCTCATGCCCCAAATCATTGACGCCTTACAACAAAGCCAAGTATTGCGTTATCGGCTCTTCCAAATTGAATACCATGCAGCCCAGAGCGGCGAAATTATGGTCAGCCTTATCTACCACAAAGTACTAGATGCGCACTGGCAACAGGCTGCCGAAAATCTTGCCCATCAACTTAATATCAACTTAATTGGCCGTTCTCGTAAAAACAAACATGTCATAGGTAGAGACTACATCACCGAAACCTTGCATATTGATGGACGCGACTACCACTACCGCCAATATGAAAACAGCTTCAGCCAGCCTAATGCCAACATCTGCCAACAGATGTTACAGTGGACAACCTCACATGCAGGAAGCGACGCCGACCTACTCGAACTTTATTGTGGCAACGGCAACTTCACCTTGCCACTCTCCACACATTACCGCCGTATTCTTGCCACAGAAATTAGCAAAAGTGGCATCCGAGCCTTACGAGAAAACCTCATAGCAAATTGCATCCATAATGTTGCCGTGGCTCGCCTCTCCGCACATGAACTTGCACAAGCAATACGTGGAGATCGCCCTTTCCGTCGTTTACAACAAGATAGCATCAACCTCAGCAACTATCATTTTGATACCGTATTTGTCGATCCACCGCGCGCCGGTATTGATGACGACACCCTCAATCTACTCACACAATATCCACGCATCATCTACATATCCTGCAATCCGGACAGCTTAATAAAAAACCTCCACCAATTATGCCGTAGTCACCGTATCAGCGCCTGTGCCTTATTCGACCAATTTCCTTTCACGCCACACATCGAAAGTGGCGTCATCTTGGAACGATAATAATCATACTTCCCAGTACTTATTTAATTCGTACGCCCCGATACAAAATGACGATATGACCCAAGTAAAAAATCGACTATTAACCATACGCATACCGTTACAACAATCACGCTACATTTCTAATTAAGAATAATCGAGAAAACGCCTTGATGAAACCGCATCTATTTTGACAAAACCGCTATTTATCGACAAAGGAAACTGATAGCCGCCATGCGTCCATTTGCCGCATGAAATTTTACAAAAAATAATTATTTATTCCCATCAATACACATGTAAAAATTATAATTAATATCATCATCATAATATAATAAAAATTACAAAATAATACCTTTTTAAACCTCTCCATTTTCAATATAAAAATCCCATAAATACATATTAATGTACTTCATTATAAAAATACAACATCATATATCTAAAATTTTAACAATCTCATTTCTTAGCAGGATATCTCCTTGTATGCAAGATTAAAAAGAGCAAAATCCCCAATGGCAGAAATAAACTATAAAAATCCATATATTTCTGAAGAATAAAAGTAACGGTTGCCCCCATAAAAAAATGGAAAAGGACTAAAAAATAATGCCTAACCTCATGGTACTTTTTAATAAAATCTCTACGGTTATTGCTCATCAATAACGCAGCAAAACTTGTAGACATCAGAATATAAGTACTGGTAACAACGGCCGTATTTGTTGGATATTTTGAGCCTCCATGCTTAATAACAAAATTATGAATAAACATAAAGATCAAACCCAAAATAATTAAAGGCGTAATGACCGGAGAAGGTTCATTTCCAAAAGCATCATGCGCGTATAGCACATGTCCGTAAAAAACAAATATCAATAAGACAAACAAGTTTATTATAAAAACATAAAAATAAAACCGATGATTAGGAATCGCATCTATTTTACTCTTAAATTTAAAATAAAAAAGATGGTACAAAGTTGCTATTATCATCCAAAATAAAATAATTTGCATATGGAACGTTGAAATAAAAGTAAATTCTCCATTATATATACTAATAACACTAAATATCATATTAGAAGTCATGTACCCTATGAGCGCTTTATAGAAATAAACAAAACTGATAAGCTCCATTGAGCCACCTATAAAACTCATCAAATAATGAATCTTAAACCCTAAATCTCTATATATTTTCATCATTCAACCCTAAAAATACCTTACTTTTACTATTCGTATTATTCTCTAATTTACAAGACCGCATTTAACTTCAAGCGTCTTTACACAACTGCATCTTAGTTATTTTATAAGTAACAATCTTGTATGAGAATATTTGAAGATATCGAAGTTATCTTGCTATTGCCACAATCATCCCCATGTTCGTACTTTACCCTTCATAGATGAGAAGAAATCATGCGCAATAAAGAGACTATCCGCTATATTTTTGCAGATATTGTAGGTGGAAAAACATTAGATGAACGTTCTATACATCAACATTTTTCCGCCGATTATGAGCAAAAAGTCGATGGCAAGACGCTAAATTTGGAACAGTTTATCGAACACATGCGCTTGCAAAAGCAGCATATTCACGAGGTAAAAACTACCTTTCTAACCCTTGTCGAAGAAGGTCATACTGTATTTAGCCATCATATCGTGCACGCTGAAAAACAAGATGGTAGTCGTATTGCTGTTCAAGTGATTGCCCAATTTGATTTTGATGATGAAGGAAAAATCCGCGCCTGCGATGAGCTCACTCGTTTATTAGAAGGAACAAGCGAAGATGCCGATATCGGTTCTCGACATTAAATGAGCTTTCCTGCCACCTGCTGTAAAATACAGCCGATACATTAATAACCAGCGAAAATTAGGGGGTATTCCAACTATGATGCAAGTAATTAACCGTTGCATAGCTTGCTCTCTCGCCCCCTCAGCCGTATCTGGAAATATTGCCTATACTCAAAAAAATCTAAACCACCTCATCCGGTAAAACGACAACATCCTTCGCAGCTATTAGGCTTGTCGTGATACCCACCCGCTTTAGCTGTTTAGAAAATATACGTTTCTTCTTGCCTTATGCCGACCGTAGTATGACATTACCTCACCATAAAACATCGTGCCTTTCATAACGTAAACAAACATCCCGTTACCTACAATACATCAGCTAATATCTGCTGACACAAAGCCAGCAATCACCATAGATTGGCAAAATTCAGGATAGATTACCTGTACTTAGCTAACATCTATTTTTCCGTTACAGCAATGTGTACGTACCTAGATTTAGTGCATTTACATCATACCGTGCGTTATTTTTTCGCGATATGCGGCAGGTTGTGAGAAAATTCGCTATCTTTTAATTGCTGAGAGGGTTTTCCATGCCTAAACGTACCGATCTGAAATCCATCATGATTATTGGTGCAGGTCCGATTATTATTGGTCAGGCCTGCGAGTTTGATTATTCTGGTGCACAGGCATGCAAAGCCTTACGTAGCGAAGGCTATCGAGTCATACTCGTGAATTCGAATCCGGCTACCATCATGACCGATCCCGACATGGCGGATGCGACTTATATCGAACCTATTCAATGGCAAACCGTGGAGAAAATCATTGCACATGAACGACCCGATGCCATTCTTCCCACTATGGGCGGGCAAACAGCATTGAACTGCGCATTGGATCTCGCTAAACACGGCGTACTGGATCGTTATCGGGTTGAGCTGATTGGCGCTTCTGTACACGCGATTGAAACCGCTGAAGATCGCGACTTATTCAAACAAGCCATGAATGAAATTGGTCTTGCCAGTGCGAAATCTTTCGCGGTCCATAATATGGAAGAAGCCCGGGTTGCGCAGGCAGAATTGGGCTTTCCGGTTATTGTCAGACCATCATTCACTTTAGGCGGTTCAGGCGGCGGTATTGCTTACAATCGCACCGAATTTGAAGAAATTACCGCACATGGGCTAGAGCTTTCCCCTACGACTGAAGTCTTACTTGAAGAATCCCTACTTGGTTGGAAAGAATTTGAAATGGAAGTCGTGCGCGATAAAGCGGATAACGCCATCATCGTCTGTTCCATCGAAAACTTTGATCCTATGGGCGTACATACGGGAGATTCCATTACCGTCGCACCAGCACAAACACTCACCGACAAAGAATATCAAGCACTACGCGACGCTTCTATTGCCATTTTGCGGAAAATCGGCGTTGAAACCGGCGGTTCAAACGTACAATTTGCTATTAACCCGCGTGATGGCCGCATTATTGTCATTGAAATGAACCCGCGTGTTTCCCGCTCCTCTGCCCTCGCCTCCAAAGCAACCGGCTTCCCTATCGCTTCAGTTGCGGCAAGACTCGCTATTGGCTACACACTGGACGAACTGAAAAATGAAATTACAGGTGGCGTAACCCCAGCATCCTTCGAACCTGCAATTGACTACGTCGTCACCAAAATTCCCCGCTTT
The DNA here is from genome assembly GCA_030527905.1 of Cardiobacteriaceae bacterium. Lineage (GTDB taxonomy): Bacteria > Pseudomonadota > Gammaproteobacteria > Cardiobacteriales > Cardiobacteriaceae > Cardiobacterium. The sequence continues at coordinate 16,827 of JAUMZX010000010.1, read as the reverse complement.
GACTTCGCCAAATTCAAACAAAGCAATAACCGCCTTAATACCCAAATGCGTTCTGTCGGTGAAGTCATGGCCATTGGCCGCACATTCAAAGAATCGTTGAACAAAGCACTGCGCGGTCTAGAAAACGGCTATAGCGGTTTAAATACACCGCGTGACTGCGACGACATTGAAAATGCCGTAGCTACAGCAACGCCAGAACGCATTTTTTACGTTGCCGAAGCCTTGCGTCAAGGAAAAAGCATCGACAGACTTTATGCCCTTAGCGGCATTGATCCGTGGTTTTTAGCGCAAATATCTGAATTAGTCGATATGGAAATCCCTTTACGCAAACAGGGTGAATCCTATCTACATAATAAAGAAACATTATTTACGTACAAACGCGCCGGTTTTTCGGATGCTTACCTTGCATCTTGTTGCGGCGTTTCCGAACACACGATCCGAAGCCTGCGCAAACAACAAAACATTCATCCTGTTTATAAACGCGTTGACTCATGTGCAGCCGAATTTGCCAGTAGCACAGCCTATCTCTACTCCACTTACGAACCCTTTTGTGAGGCGGAACCCAGCAATAAACGCAAAATCATGATACTGGGAGGCGGGCCAAACCGCATCGGACAAGGCATTGAGTTTGACTACTGTTGCGTACATGCCGCTCTTGCACTACGCGAAGACGGGTTGGAAACCATTATGGTCAACTGTAACCCTGAAACCGTTTCCACCGATTTCGACACAGCAGATCGCCTGTATTTTGAACCACTGACTTTTGAGGATGTCCTAGAAATTGCCCGCATCGAAAAACCAGAAGGTGTCATCGTGCAATACGGCGGACAAACCCCACTCAAACTAGCGCGCGCATTGGAAAAAGCAGGCATTCCCATCATCGGAACCTCACCTGACGCGATTGATCGCGCCGAAGACCGCGAACGTTTCCAACTACTCATCAACGAACTGCATCTACTACAACCGCCAAACCGCACGGCAAGCAGTACAGAAGAAGCACTCGGCAAAGCACAAGAAATCGGTTATCCGCTCGTTGTACGTCCGTCTTACGTCCTTGGTGGCCGCGCTATGGATATCGTCTATAGCGATGACGACCTTGCTACCTACATGAAAGAAGCATTACATGTATCCCCCGATGCCCCTATCCTACTCGACCGTTTCCTGAACGATGCCATTGAAGTAGATATAGACCTAATCTGTGATGGCACAGATATCATTGTGGGTGGATTGATGGAGCATATTGAAGAAGCTGGCGTTCATTCTGGTGACTCTGCCTGTTCATTACCCGCTTACCGTCTTGATGCCGACATTTGTAACCGTATCGAAGAACAAGCAAAAGCATTAGCGCGTGCGCTTGGCGTTGTCGGGTTAATGAATGCTCAATTTGCCGTAAAAGGCGAAGATATCTACATTTTGGAAGTCAATCCTCGTGCCTCCCGTACCGTTCCCTTTGTATCCAAAGCAATCGGCAGACCGCTGGCCAAAATTGCCGCCCGTTGCATGGCCGGACAAACCCTTGCTGCACAAGGTATTACCAGCGATCTGCGCCCCAGCTTATATGCAGTCAAAGAACCCGTATTTCCCTTTGCCAAATTCAGCAACGTTGACCCTATATTGGGTCCTGAAATGAAGTCTACCGGTGAAGTTATGGGATTAGGAAAAAATTTTGCAGAAGCCTTTCACAAAGCCATTCGAGGCTCAGGAGAAAAACTCCCTGTATCGGGCGGCACCATCTTCCTCTCAGTTAAAAACGAAGACAAAGAAAAAGCCTGTGAAGTAGCGCGCTTATTTATACAAGCGGGATTCCGTATTGTTGCGACAGATGGCACAGCTCAATACCTAGCAGCACAAGGCATTACCTGCGAACGCGTCAACAAAGTGGCACAAGGTCGCCCGCATATCGTTGACCATATCATTAACGGTGACATTGCCATGATTATTAACACCACAGCCGACAAAAAAGCTATCGCGGATAGCTACAGCATTCGACGTGAAGCCCTTATGCATAAAGTTTTCTATCAAACTACCATTGCCGGAGGGTATGCTGCCGCCTTAGCGATCTCTCATGACGCGGAAGAAACCGTAAGAGCCATACAACAAATCTATTAAATCCAGATGACGTAATAATGCCTTCTACTCATTATCTGTTATGAGAAAAAAGGCGTAGAAATATGGAATTAAATTTCTATTCCCTTCTTACTCAAATAAAAAACCCCAATTCCTTGGGGTTTTCTCTTATTTTTACTTGTTACAGGAGCTATATTAGAAAGGTAAAGGGGTACCATTCACAGTTAAACCATCTTTGTTGTTTTCCAGCTTAATGTGATACGTACCATTTTCTATTTTAACAAAAGGACCAGCTTGCTTTTCTAAGAGTTCGGTCAACTTAATTTTATCAGTCAGCGACTTGTCAATAGTGATTTCAGCAGTTAGTTCCAAATTATCTTTCAATAGATTTTTTAAGCCCAGCGGATCAGTTTCCGCAGCATCAATTGCCTGTGTCCATGACTCCGGTGTTGCAGCCCCCTCACCTTGACGGAAACTCGATGCCATCGCAAATTGCGCTTTACCACTATCAGTTTCCGCATCAAGATTTATACTGAAGCTTGTTTTATTTGCAACAATATCCTTAAAAATTGTGGTTGTTCGTTTTTTGGCTTCTTGAGATAAATTCATGTCGCCTTGTTTTTGTTGATTACCAATATCCTGCATGAGTGTCAAGAACCCAATGTAAGTCTGAGCTGATAAAGACTTAACTGCGAACTGCATATGTAAGTTCTGTGGCTCAACTGGAATCTCAGGAAAATTCGACTTAATTGACGCCCCATCCAATTTGAATGTTACATCACTACTACTATCGTAAGTACCCGATGCTGTTTTCTGTGTTCCACCTTTACCTAATACATCGCCTATATTTAGCTTTTTGTCATTATGAACAACATGAATGTTTTTAATTTGATATTGAACATCACCAAGGTACGAAGATATTGTCGGGTCAAACTTCACACTACTACCGCTACCTTCAATAGCATCGAATCCTCCCTTAGTAATCCCATCAGCAGCGGTCATTTCTACTTGCAAGGGAGAAACATTTAATTTCAGATTGCCATCTTCTTTGACACTGTATTCACCTTTGATAGGCGAAATTACTATAGTTTCACTACCACCTTCTTTACTATCATCCGTAACCGTTATTTGATCAAGATTAAAATCCATATCATGGACCCCATCCACGATGGTTTTGACATTGCTACGTACATTGTATTTCAATCCTTTGAAATCAATGCTCTTTCCATCGTTTTCTTGCTGAAAAGAACCTACTTCAAAACTATCTACTGAGTTACTTTCTGGCAGAATATCTGTGTGGTACTGAATTTTTTCGATAATTTTTCCAACAGTTGAAAAATCATCATCATCTGCGTCTAAAGCTTTTTGGATAGAATTTTTCAGTACATTAAAATCTACCTTATGTTCTACACGGGCAATAATATTTTGGTCTAATAGCGCTTGGTTATAGCTAATCGTATCGTGACTCTCTAATACCAGCGGCATATTCGCCAAAACAAAACTGGTTGTACTTTTTGCGGTTGCACTATTTTCACCACGTTGATAATCACTAATGCTATAGTTCATATCCTTTAATGATGCGAGCGTAGGATTTGCAGCATACATTTTCTTAACGGCATCAACCTGAGCAATCGCGTCTTCTCTATAGCGACTTTCAGCAAGATCTGCGGCCTGTGCAACGGTTAGCTTACTGACCTGCTCTGAGCTGTTTTTATCTGCTTTTTTAGTGTCATCAGAACAAGAGACAAGAAGAGCGGTCGCAGTAACAATAGCGAGTGCTAGGCGGTTTAATTTCATGGGCTTTCCTTTTTTGGTATGAATTACAAGAAAAAATGATTATAGCTATTAAAAAAGATTTCTTCCTAAAAATCTGGCATCAAATGAAAATACTGTAAGACGCCATGCAAGTTTTCTACACGCAAACTTTCTGCATGTAATAACAAGCGTGAGGTATTAAATGGAAGATAATCTTGGGCATAAAATTCATCGCCTACAATGGGATGGCCAATGCCGGCAAGATGTACCCGTAACTGGTGACTGCGTCCCGTATAAGGTTCAAGCGAAACACGGGTATTACCATTATGACGGGTAATCACTTGATAGGCAGTATGGGCGGTTTTGCCTTGAATATAACAGATTTTTTGTCGCGGACGACGTTCCCAGTCCGTAATTAACGGAAAATGAATGTCGCCACTATCATTTTCCATTTCACCATAAACGACTGCTATATAATGTTTTTCTACACGTCGTTCGGCAAATTGTTTTTTGTAATGTCGCTCAGCTGCTTTATGTTTGGCAATAAGTAAGAGACCACTGGTCGCCATATCCAGTCTATGTACGGCTACAGCTTCTTGTACGCACGTTTGACAACGACTCTGTACGCTGTCGTACTTTTCTTCTCCCCGTCCAGGAACAGAAAGTAGTCCTGCCGGCTTATTGATCACAAAGATATCCGCATCTTCGTAGAGAATATCCAACATCAATGCTGTTCCTGCTTGATTTCGCGCTCAAGTAGGCTGGTAAAAGTTTTCTCTAAACTACAATGTCCCGCGAGCATATCATGCAGGTGTTGGGTAATCGGCATGCGAATGCCATGTTTTTGCGCCAGTGCGTAAGTATCATGCGTTGCACCTTCTCCCTCGACAGTTTGACCAATCACGGCTTTCGCCTGAGCAGCACTATCGCCGCGCCCTAACGCTAATCCGAAGCGCCGATTCCGTGACTGATCATCCGTACAGGTCAGAACAAGATCACCTATTCCCGCTAAGCCCATCAAGGTTTCGGCTTCAGCGCCAAGTGCCATCGCTAAGCGACTAATCTCACGTAAGCCACGAGTAATCAGCGCAGCACGCGCATTAGCACCGCATCCCAGACCATCAGAAATTCCCGTTGCAATCGCAATAACGTTTTTCACAGCTCCGCCAACCTGAACCCCAATAAGGTCATGACTGGTATAACAAAGAAAATTACTACCATGAAAATAATGCGCGAAAGAAGACGCCAATACATCATTTTTCGCAGCTATTGTGACTGCCGTTGGTAAACCTGCGGCCACTTCTTTAGCAAAGCTCGGACCGGCAAGAATGGCATGCGGATGATCATCACCAATGGTGTGATAAAAAACGTCGCTTAGAAAGCGTCCCGTTCCTGCTTCAAAGCCTTTAATGGCCCACATAAGCGGTATCTGATGCAGATGGGGTTTTAGGGTAACCAGTAGAGAGGCAAAAGCGCTACTTGGCACAACCGCAAGAGCAAGTACCGCACCTTCCAACGCGACTTCAAGCGCATCACTGGCTTGAAGATTAGGCGGGAACACAATGCCGGGTAAATAACGCTGATTTTCTCGCTTTTGGATTAGTGCGACTGCATGTTCATGGCGATGCGCCCATAGGGTAACGTCATGTCCATTTCGTGCAAGCTGTAGGGCGAGTGCTGTTCCCCAGCTTCCCGCCCCTAATACGGCTATTTTGGCCATTATTCTGCAGGTTGCTCGCCTTGCTCAGCTGCCGCTTGTTGTAAGCGTTGTTGATACATCACGTCAAAATTGATGGGTTGCAGATAGAGATTCGGGAAACCAGCACGGTTAATAGCATTGCTGATGGCCTCACGCGCATAAGGATAGAGTACCGTTGGGCAATAAACATTCAGCGCATGATGTAATTGTGCATCAGGCAACCCATTGATTTCGAAAATACCACTTTGAGCAACTTCAATCAGGTAAATTACTTTCTCGCCGTCTTTCGCCGTAACCGTGAGACGTAGCTTGACGTGATAATAATGCTCCTCAGGCAGTTTCACCATCTCGTGCGCCACACCAAGGCTAATCTCAGGATTCAATTCTTGCTGAAAAATTTCAGGTGCATGTGGCACTTCAACGGACATATCGCCGCTATATATCTTACGCACGTCCAAAACGATGGGGGTTTGTTGTTCTTCGCTCATAAATACTCCTTACATATTGAAATCAGACTATTACAAAAAAACGGCGCACGAAACGCCGCGAAAGAAAGCGGTCATAAATACGTCGCGGCCGTTATTGTACGAGTTCCGAGGCAAGCAACAAAACTTTTCATGACAGCCTACGTCGCTTATCGTAGGATTACTGTCATTTCTCTTTGGAACACCGTATGCGTCCCCGCTATTTACTTTACGTTCGCCTTGGCTGTCATTTATGCACAGATGCATACGCACGTCTTTCTGCACAAGGCATTGCAGTACAGCGCGTCAACATTGACCGCGAACCCCAATTACAGGAGCAGTACGACAGCATCATTCCTGTTCTTTACGATACAGATACCGACCAAGAGCTGCTCTATCCCTTTGATGCGGATGACATCCGCCGCTTCTGCTGCCCGTAAGACACTCAAAGTGCCAACTTCTCCACCAGAAAATCTGCCACAGTCCGTACGCTGGGTGATTGTCGTACATCTTCATGCATCACCAAATACAGCATACTGTCGTACACCTCTGGTGTATCCCTCACCGCCACCTGAACCAAATCATCCTCGACATTAACGAAGAAATCCGGCAAAAGCCCCACCCCAATCTGAGCCACTATCGCTTGTTTGACAGCAGCAAAATCATTACACGCCAACACAATCCGAGATTCATCATCAAGCAAATCGACAAACCAACGACTATGCCGCGTATTGACATCAAGATGCACAAACTGCCAATCAGGACGCGCATAGGTCTGTACATAATGACGATGAGCGTACACTCGAAAAGGCATTGCTCGTAAGCGGCGCACGACCAAGTCCTGTTGTTCAGGTCGTACCATACGCAGGGCAATATCCGCCTGACGTTCATGCAAATTTACAAGTGCAGGCCCCACACGCAAACTCAGGCGAATATGGGGATGTTCAAGTAAAAACGTCGGCAGATACGGCATGAGCAATTGACGAATCACTAACGGCGTCGACGACACAATCACCTGCCGCCGCATCTCTGCTTGCGCATGCGCGATACGCTGCAACACCTTCATATCCTTACACAGTTCCTTAGCGTACTGATAAATGCGCACACCGTCATCGGTCAACAAATAACGCTTACCGATACGATCAAATAAACGTAACTGCAAATGCCGTTCCAACTGTGCCACCTGCCGCGACACCGTACTGTGCTGCACACCAAGAATCTCAGCGGCGGCAGTCAGCGTTTGCTTCTCCACCAACGCAACAAAATGAATGAGACTATTCCAATCCATCTCCATATTTGCCATGTCTTCGGCTTTCATACTCAAATGCCATATAAAACGATGCGGTAATGCGGATTATGCCACAGCTCTAGCGCAGCAATAATCAGCAACAGCATCACTCAAAATAGACCAATATCCTGCCATCATTTCAAGAAACACCATCTATTCAAGCAGTCACCAAAGATTGTGCATCAATTATCAATCCTTGCGCATCTATCGTCTATTTGTGGCACCACAAGCTGATTACAATATGCGCCGATTTCAACAACCACAAAAAACAAATATGAAAAAACTTCCGAAAAAATATGCAGGCATCATCTTTTCCTTCTACGCCTCAGGCATTATGGCATTTATCATGTGCGCACTGCTGACTGGCATCAATGCCGGATTCAATGCCAATTGGCTCTTACGCACCCTCCTTTCTTACACGCTTGCTTGGCCGATTGCCTTTTGTAGCCTCCTGTGCGTACGCCCATTAGTCGTCAAAATGGTGATATGGTCAACGGAACCCTGAAACGCTCCATCACATTACGACGTACCTAAAATGCTGATCCAGGCTGCTGTAAAAATTCAAGCTCTGCCGCGCTACTCTCCCGCCCTAAAATTGCATTACGATGCGGATAGCGGCCGAAACGGTCGATAATCACCTTATGCTTCTCCTCGAATAACAAGGTGGACGCATCCGTATAATCTGCAAACAGCGGCATGGCTGCCGCGTGAATAACCGTACTTTCGCTATGCATGAGCGGCATTAACGCAAATTTCCTTTGCATCACATCCAAAGCGGCAAAACCTTCGTGCCGTAACATCTCTTGCGTCAACACGAGCGCCATACCATCTTGGGCAAAAGCACGCGGCGTATTGCGATGCAAATTGCGGGAAAACTGATCCAGCACAATAATTTCTGCCAAACGCCCTTCCAACGTATCACGCCAAGCGACAAGCTCACCGGCTGCCGCCTGTTGCCATACCTCTAAAAACTGCGTACGAATTTTTTCATCAAACGCATCGCTTTTGGCAAACCAATACGGTTGATTACCTACGTCATACCAAAAATCTAAGACCATTGTTGCGCGCATACCTATTCATCTCCTTCAATAAACTACGCTAACCTCGTATTACAGCCGAAAAGCAAACGGCGGGCTACCCACACCCGCCGTATTATCACGAAAACATTACAGTTGACCAAAATGCCCAACATTGAATGCCTGAATCTTATCCAGAATCTCGGCACGACTGTTCATTACAAACGGACCGTAAGCGGCAATCGGTTCATCAATCGGCACGCCGCTTAATAACAACAACGTTGCCGCATCACTGCCAGTCGTAAGACGAATCTCTGTTCCCTTGTCGGTAAACGTAACAAGCTCCGTCGGTTGTACAGATTCCGTATCATTCAGGCGTACCGTTCCGCGCAACCCCACTAACAACAAATTATGTGCCTGCGGAATAGGCAGCGTAAGCGTTGAACCAGCGGCCAAATCTACCTCCCAAACATTCAACTCCGTAAACGTACGGGCAGCACCGCGTAGCCCAGCTAACGTTCCAGCAATCAAGCGCACGCTAGCGCCCTCTGCTTCCCATAACGGAATATCAGCAGCTTTGATGCTTTGGTAAGCAGCCGGCACATTTTTCTGTGCAGCTGGCAGATTCACCCAAAGTTGCACCATTTCAAACATGCCGCCTTGCTGACTAAATACTTCACTATGAAACTCCTCATGAATAACCCCATTGCCCGCCGTCATCCACTGCACATCACCGGCGGCAATAACGCCGCCATTCCCTGCACTATCACGGTGCGCAACCTCGCCTTGCAAAGCAATCGTGACCGTTTCAAAGCCTGCATGCGGATGCGCCCCCACGCCTTTTGGCGTTTTAGCCTCATGCGGCGCAAAATGCTGCGGCATCGCATAATCCAGCATCAAAAACGGACTGGTAAACTTATCGCCCTGCATATGATTGAATAATGGGGAAACATAAAAACCATCACCTACCCAATGACGAGTAGGCGCGCTATAAACCTTATCAACCTGACGTAACATAACTTTTCTCCTTAAATAAGCGCCTGATAAGAGGCGATGAACACATTGTACGAACAGGACAGATATGGAACAATACACAAAAATAAAACAATAAGTTGCAAAAATGGAACGAACAGACCTCAACAACATTGCGCTATTCGCTGCAATCGTACAAGCAGGCAGCCTCAGCCGTGCTGCCGAACAACTATGCCTGCCCAAATCACGTCTCAGTCGTCGCCTAACGGCACTAGAGACAGCACTAGGCAGCAAACTGATGGATCGCGACCGTAATGGCGTACGCTTAAACGAACTTGGCGAAAACTTCTATCGTCATGCCATCATGATGTTGGACTGTGCCGAACAAGCGGTGGGTAGCGTGCACAACAGCCTTGCAGAACCGCAAGGCCTACTGCGCATCTCCGTTTCCATCGAAATCCAGCGCGCCTACCTTGAACCGTATCTGGCAGACTATTTACGTCGCTACCCGGCGGTTACAGTAGAAATTCTCATGGATAACCGCCGTATCAACATGATTCAAGACGGCATCGATTTGGCGCTACGTCTTGGCGCACTAACCCAAGAAGACATCGTAGCCCGTCACATCGCCAACATCACATTCGGACTCTATGCCTCAGCCGACTACCTGACAGCTCACCCACCCATCCACGAACCGCAAGACCTTACGCAGCATACCCTCTTACACAAAACTGACGGCGTAGACTGGCTCCTGCAGCATACCGCAAACGAAAATCCATCCATAACCACCGCTAACAACCAAACACCTTCCACATCAACAGAGAAAAAACGCCCTTACCACGTAGAAACCAAAAAACGCATCTTAGCGAATGACGCTTACCTACTGGCACACCTCGCCTCCACTGGTGCCGGCATTGCCCTACTCCCGCATATCGGTACACTCACCACCTCACTCAGCCGCATCCTTCCCGAATGGGCGCCTAAACCCGTACCATTACACGCGCTCTACTACAAAAATCGTGGTTTCGCCCCTACCGTACGCAGCTTCATTGACTGGCTCATCCATACCTTACCGCCTTAAAGACACATCCCCTCATCAGCAAACTTGCATTCCTAGACGCACAACAATAACAAACACCAACCTAACCTCCTGCTGATAAAACACCAACAGAAAAACGCTCGCGTCAGCACACTTTATTGTTGCCAAAACCTATATAAAACAAACCATACAACCTTCGTCATCGCACAAAAAAACGCATACTGCATCATAAAAAAATCTCATACTAAACGCCCTAATAACCTGAAAAAAAAACGCTATTGAGCTACAATAACCACAACAAAAACCCCACCCCAGCAGCCTGTGCAAACCTATTTCTACATCGTCCTTTCGACAGTTCTCGTTAATAACTTCGTCCTCTCACAATTTCTTGGACTCTGCCCGTTCATGGGCGTATCGCGCAAAATCGACACAGCGCTTGGCATGGGATTAGCCACCGCGTTTGTTCTCACACTCTCAGTCATCAGTGCCTACCTACTAGACACCTACCTCCTCACCCCGTATAACCTGCAATACCTGCGCACCATAGGCTTTATTGTTGCCATTGCCATACTGGTAGGACTCACAGAAATGTTCATCGCCAAAACCAGTCCTGTCCTACACCGCTTACTGGGCGTTTACCTCCCGCTCATTACCACCAACTGCGCCGTATTAGGCGTCGCCTTACTCAACGCCAACCAACACCACAACCTCTTCCAATCTGCACTATACGGCTTTGGTGCCGCCGTAGGATTCAGCCTCGTCTTAGTTATCTTTGCAGCCATTCGCGAACGCCTTGATGCGGCTGACATTCCCGCCCCATTCAAAGGAACCCCAGCAGCCCTCATGACTGCAGGCATCATGGCAATCGCCTTCATGGGGTTTGGTGGCTGGACATGATCTACCTTGCCATAGCCTTGCTGCTTGGCCTGATTACCCTATGCGGCTTGCTGCTTGGCATCTTTGCGCAAAAATTTAAAGTCGAAGGTGACCCTCTCGTTGAAAAAATAGACGCCGTCCTGCCACAAACCCAATGTGGCCAATGCGGCTTTCCCGGCTGCAACCCTTACGCCCAAGCCATTGCCGAAGGAAAAGCAGACATCAACCAATGTCCGCCCGGCGGACAAGAAGGCGTAGAAAAGCTAGCCGAACTACTCGGCGTAGAACCCAAACCGCTCAACAGCGAACATGGCGAAGAAACGCCGCCTCAAGTTGCCTACATCATAGAAGACTGGTGCATTGGCTGCACCAAATGCATCAAAGCCTGTCCAGTGGATGCCATACTCGGCAGCAACCAAAAAATGCACACCATCATCTCTAACGAATGCACAGGCTGCCGCCTCTGCGTCGACCCCTGTCCGGTCAACTGCATCATCATGAAACCGCGCGAAGAAAAATGGAACTGGGACAAACCACGGAATCCCCAACCATGATAAAAAAACTCCTCGCGTACATCCTCCCTAGCAAACCGCACTTCCACGGCGGACTGCACATCACCCCACCGCGACACAAAAGCATGTCCACCGCTACGCCCTCGCGAGAAGCGGCACTCAGCAGCGAATACGCGATTTCACTAAACCAACGAGACGGCATCCCCTTTATTTGCAAAACCAACATTGGCGAACGCGTCCTACGCGGCCAACTCTTGGCAGAACCGGCAAACGGACAAGACGCCCCACTACACGCGCCAACCTCCGGCATCATCCGATCCATCGAAGAACGCGCGGAAATGCACCCATCCAACCGACGTGTTCCCCACATCATCATCGACAGCGACGGCAAAGACGAAAGCGCCCCCGCCTTAACGCCACTTGATCCCGCCAACACCGACGCCGAAATCCTACGACAACGCATCGCCGACTGCGGCATCGTCGGCTTAGGTGGCGCCGGCTTTCCCACCGCGCTCAAACTCGGACACCCTGCCAACACACTCGTCATCAACGCCGCCGAATGCGAACCCTACATCACCTGCGACGACCTCCAACTACGTGAATGCGCACCTGAAATCATCCAAGGCGCTCAAATCACAGCCCGTATCCTCGGCGCCGAACACATCCTCTTTGGCATCGAAGACGACAAACCCGAAGCCATTGCCGCGTTAGAACAAGCTGCACAACACAACGCGGATAACCGTATCCGAATTCAAAGCGTTCCCACCCGTTACCCCTCAGGAAACGCGCGCCAACTCTTCGAACTCCTGCTTGGCATCCGCATTCCTGCCAACGCCCATGCCAGCGACTACGGCGTTATCTGCCACAACAGCGGCACCATGAAAGCCGTCTATGATGCTGTCATCCGCGGCTTACCGCTAACCGAACGCTACACCACCATCAGCGGCGAAGGCATCGAACACCCGCAAGTCCTACGCATTCGCACCGGCACCCCTGTCGCCGACCTCATCGCACAATGTGGCGGAGAAAAAAGCAAAAACCGCCACATCATCGGCGGCCCCATGATGGGATACGAAATCATCGCCAACAACACCGCACTACAAAAAACCGGCAACTGCCTCCTCCTCCTGCCTGAAACGTCTATCGAAACAGAAAGTCCCTGCATACGTTGCGCCCGTTGCTCAGACGCTTGCCCCATGGAACTCCTACCCCAGCAACTCCTATGGTACAGCCAAAGCGAACAACACAACCGTCTCAAACAATACCGCCTATTTGACTGCATCGAATGCGGTATCTGTGCGGCAGTCTGTCCCTCTGCAATTCCGCTCGTACAATACTACCGCCACAGCAAAGGCAGCATTCGCGCAGCCGAAGAAAAAGCACAACAAGCCGAACACGCCCGCGCCCGACACGAAGCGCGTACAGCTCGCCTCGAACGCGAAGCCGAAGCTCGCAAAGCACAAATGGAAGCACGTCGCGCCAAACTCCAACAACAAAGCACACCTGAAAGCGCCACAAACCACAATGACCAAACGAACGCGGTAGAAACCGCTAAAGCGCGCGCCACCGCTCGCAAAGCCGAACGCCTTGCCGCAGAACAAAAAAACACGCCCTCACCTAATACCACAACCGCCGCTCCACACCAATTGTCCGCTAACACAGACAAAAACGCCTCCATTGAAGCAGCCAAAGCACGCGCCGCTGCGCGTAAGGCCGAACGCCTCGCTGCAGAACAAAAAGGCACGCCTTCATCTAATACCGCAACCGCTGCTCCGCATCAATTGCCGACTGATGCAGACAAAAACGCCACCATCGAAGCGACCAAAACACGTGCCGCCGCCCGCAAAGCTGAACGCCTTGCCGCAGAACATAAAAATACGCCCTCAGCCGCCGCCCCGCATCAATTGCCAACTGACGCAAACAAAAGCACCGCTATCGAGGCGGCTAAAGCCCGTGCCGCCGCCCGCAAAGCCGAGCGTCTTGCGGCAGAACAAGAAAACACTTCCTCAGATACCGCAGCCCCGCATCAATTGCCAACTGACGCAAACAAAAGCGTTGCTATCGAAGCGGCTAAAGCCCGTGCCGCCGCCCGCAAAGCCGAGCGTCTTGCGGCAGAACAAG
>JAUMZX010000010.1:0-2918 GCA_030527905.1 Cardiobacteriaceae bacterium | reverse complement strand
CCCGCAAAGCCGAGCGTCTTGCGGCAGAACAAGAAAACACTTCCTCAGATACCGCCGCCCCGCATCAATTGCCGACTGATGCAGACAAAAACGCCACCATCGAAGCGGCCAAAACACGTGCCGCCGCCCGCAAAGCCGAGCGTCTTGCGGCAGAACAAGAAAACACTTCCTCAGATACCGCCGCCCCGCATCAATTGCCGACTGATGCAGACAAAAACGCCACCATCGAAGCGGCCAAAACACGTGCCGCCGCCCGCAAAGCCGAGCGTCTTGCGGCAGAACAAAAAAACACGGCTATTGACGATAGCAATAGCGCCCCGAATGAAAGCATACCTGCCATAATATCTCACCAACAAAATTCGACTGTAACCGCGCCCCTTACACTGGAAGAACTGCATAATCCCTTAATAGAAAAGGAACCTATTATGTCAACAGATGATGAACGTAAAACTCGCCTTGCCGCCGCGCGTGCCAAAACAGCAGAACGGCGTATTGCGCATGCCAAATTGAAGCAACATATGCGCGATACGGCCATTCCTATCCGCAAACCAGATGACGGTAATACATGATTCCTTCCACTTCTCCCTATATCCATACCGCACCGTTATTGCGGAATATCATGCTTCAAGTGGCGATAGCACTCCTACCGGGAATCGCTATTCTGATTTACTGGCAAGGCAGTCGCTGGCTATGGCAAATCTTTTTTACAGTTGCCTGCGCCTATGCACTGGAGTGTGCTGTATTACGCTTGCGCGGCAAATCACTGGCGCCGTTGCGTGATGGCAGTGCGTTGGTTACGGCGCTGCTTCTCGTTTTGTCATTGCCCGTACTTGCACCATGGTGGTTGCTGTTCATAGGCACGACTTTTGCCATTCTGTTAGGCAAACACCTATATGGCGGACTGGGGCAAAATCCTTTCAATCCGGCCATGGTTGGGTTTGCCGTACTCCTCGTCAGTTTTCCGGCACTCATGAGCGGCATGCCAACTGTACCCGTGTCGCTGTTGCACTTTGATGCGACCACTGCCGCAACTTTGCTTGACCATGGTCGAACCTTACGTATTGAAGGAAAACCGCTTAACCTACTTTACCCACCATGGCAGCAGCAACTGCTCGTTGCTGCCTGGCTCATTGGCGGCATTGGACTCGCCATAACCCGCGCTGCCGACTGGCGTTTACTCATATCAACCTTACTAGGCGCGGGGCTTTGCTCCCTCATTTTCTGGCTGCATAGCACGGCAGCACTCAACCCTTACAGCCAACTGAGTACCGGCGCGGTCATTTTCTGCGCCTGCTTTATCGTTACCGATCCGGTTACAGCCCCGACAACGCCTTACGGACGGTGGATTTACGGCCTACTCGTCGGTGCGCTAACCATAGCCATACGCAATTTAGGAAACTTTCCTGATGGTGTTGCTTTTGCTATTTTGTTTGGCAACTGTCTCGTACCTATTATTGATCCGCTTACCCAACCCCGTTACCGATGAATACTCCTTTCAGCGCGGCATTACGCTTATTTACCTTCGCGGCCATCAGCTTTATCAGCGTCAGTCTGGTCTGGTTTGCGGCAAAAACGCACATTGATGCCCAACAAACCGAAGCCTTATTACGCCAATTCCGCGACATTGCGCCCAACATCAACATAGACAGCACGCTGCTTGCCAGCGCTGCCCCGATCAACATTGATGGTATCTCTAGTGAATACTACACCGCCAGCGACGGTAGCACCTTTTACCGCACGCATACCAACAAAGGCTATAACGGCAACATCACCCTGCTCATCGGCGTAGCAGCCGACCATAAAACCTTGCTCGGCGTGCGCGTCCTTGAGCACAAAGAAACGCCGGGATTGGGCGACAAGATTGAAGCACGCATCAGCCCATGGATACTTGGCTTTACCGGTAAAAGCCTCGACAATACCCGTTTTGCCGTCAAAAAAGATGGAGGAGACTTCGACAGCTTTACTGGCGCAACCATCACACCACGCGCGGTTGCTAATCAAGTTGGCATCGTTTTGCACGCCATTGAGAACGCACCTCTACAACCCGACATCAGCCATTCCAATAATAAACAACCATGACCCCAGAAACGCGTAAAACCCTCACGAACGGACTCTGGCACAATAACCCTGCGTTAGTGCAGATACTTGGGCTTTGCCCTCTACTCGCCACCTCAACCGACGTCATCAACGCCTTAGGTTTAGGCGTTGCTACCATTTTCGTTCTCACGTTATCCAACGTTCTCGTGGCAGCAACCCGCCACTGGCTACGTCCGGAAATTCGTATCCCCGTTTTTGTACTGCTCATAGCCAGCGCGGTTACTGTAGTAGAAATTCTTATACAAGCCTTTGCCTACCCGCTCTACCAATCGCTCGGTATCTATCTTGCCCTCATCGTGACTAACTGCGTCATCATTGCCCGCGCGGAAGCCTATGCGGCTAAAAATCCCATTCTACCTGCCGCCATTGATGGCATTGCTATGGGGGGTGGCTTCGGCCTCGTTCTCATCATACTGGGCGCCATGCGGGAAATATTGGCAAACGGCACCTTGCTTGCTGGAGCTGATCGTATTTTTGGTGCTGGTACTAACTGGACCATTCACATTCACCATAGCGAACAACACTTCATCCTTGCCGCCTTACCGCCCGGCGCTTTCTTTTGCTACGGATTACTCATTGCCGGTAAAAATGCGATTAATCAATTAATCAAGCACTAACCCACCGTCATAGAATGCACAGCACATAAAGATCATTAAGCTGATACCCACAATTAGCCATGCCCAATTTAAAACAGCTCTGCTCTAATCTAACTTAAGTGTCTCCTATTCGCCGGAACTGGTCATATTTCTGACGCACGATTAATTAGACCGAGACCTGTGCAAAACCCTCCATCTCATCCACTCATTCATTTTTCAACACAA
>JAUMZX010000009.1 GCA_030527905.1 Cardiobacteriaceae bacterium | reverse complement strand
TTGTGTTGAAAAATGAATGCGTGGATGAGTTGGAGGGTTTTGCACAGGTCTCAAATTTTTGCTTTAAACCTACGGCATCAACGTTATAGGCGGATATATCTTTAACTCATAGGCGTAGGAATTGAATGCGGGATTTTATGAATCTTAGAGTTGCCCGCGTTTGAGTGCGCGCAGTAGATAACGGGTAGGGGAGAGGTGTTCTAACTGATTTTGTGGCAACGGAATCGGGGTGGCGTTGATGATGGCATCTAAGGTATCGGCATTAAGCCAAGCATGCGTACAGCCTTTGGAACCTAGCGCTTGATGGATGTAAAGGCGTGGGTGATGCTCAATGTTTTGCGCAACGGGACGGCGGGCATCGTATCGCCAAGCGGCATATTTTTCTGCAATATCGCTGCTTTTTCCGATGGCACCGACAAAAGGCATGTAATCACGGCTTGCACTTCGTATGCCGACAAAATGGTGTGCATCAGTAATATCGGCATGCGGCAGATGGTCAATTAGTGCGAGTCGATTTTCTTCGTCGTCTGCTATTTGTGGTGTGAGGTCGTAATTGTTAGGAGTAAAGCTGGCGCCACTGTAAATGTGCTCATCATCATATGGAATCAGTGTACGGTGGCTACAAAATACATGTGCGGGAATCTGATCGCTGCGAAAGAGAGTGCCTTGTCCACGTACGGGGCGCATCGCTTTTCTGATTAATGTTTCCGGAATGAGCTCGCTGTGCCAACCGCAACACAGGATAATCGCGGCATGCTCATCTAATGCTTCCAGATGGGTACAGGTTTTGTGGTCTTGCTTAATTTTAGGATGTTCGCGGAGGTGAGTTAGGAGTTCGGGTAAATGAATGCGGCCTCCGCGCAAATAGATGATGTCGTCATGTTGACCGCCACGAAGTTCATGATGGTTCAATAGTTGTCCGGTAAGGATGGCGCGCTGCCGGCGTTTTTCTGTATCGCGTGTCGCGTGACAGACGATGTCGCAAGGGGAGAATGTGTTTGCCGACATGCTATGTAGAGCACGAAGGGCATGATGCCAAGCGGCCAGCTGATAAGGGCGTTCCAGTGTATTCTCACTGTCGGGTTTTAGGTAGGGAACGGCTATGGGGACGGCGCTGGCGGCAGGTTTGTCTGGACTGTTATAGAGCACAATCTCTCTGCCGCTTTCCGCTAGCGCACGCGCGGTGGTGCTACCCGCGATACCAGCGCCAATAATGGCAATACTGCCAGATGTCGCGGCTGGCATGTTGCTCCAATGGGGCTGCGTATGCTGTGCTTGTTTGAGCGTGGCGATGAGCATGTCGCGTTTGCGACCATATCCAGCTATTTTTTCTACGTGAAAACCTGCTTGTGTCAGTGCCTCACGTACGTGTCTTGCCGCACTGAATGTGGCTGCGGTTGCTTGGGTATTGCTGTGGTAGGCCAGTGTGGCGAACAGATGATGGGTCCAACATTCAGGGTTTTTCGCTGGCGCGAAACCGTCCAGGTACCAAGCATCTATACGCGCGTTTAATTGCGGAAGGGTATCGCGAACATCACCAAGAATAAGGTGTAAATGGATGCGAGAGTGTAATTTGAGAAGGTGATGCCCTGCATGATTGTGCGGGTATTGTTGTAATAGTGTTTTTCGAAGGTCGGATAATGGCCAAGCTTGTTGTAAGCGGGCAAGCGTATCTGCCTGTATGGGATGGCGCTCGAAGCTGATGTAATGTAAGCGTGTTGAGGCTGGTGCTTCATGCAGAAAGGTGTTGGCGCTATGGATAAAGTTGAGACCTGTTCCAAAACCAATTTCACCGATAACGAAATGGTTTTTTATGAGAGCAAAGCGTTCATGTAAACGGTTACCGTTGATAAACACGTGTTCGCTTTCTGCAAAACCTTGACCCGGATTGTAATAAATATCCTGATAATAGTTGTTATAAGGCTGCCCATCGCTGTCCAGATGGATAGGGGCATATTCAAGCAACATGAGAGGTTTAGGCAACCATTTGTCGGATATGCTGCGCCTGATAAGTGAAGTAGTGTGCAAGGTGCAGTGGGTCTTCTATGGCACTGAGAGAGAGTGTCAAGGGACGTGCTTCTGGTTTTTTATCAAATGCAGCGGCAAACAAGGCTTCTTGTCCTTGCAGTAAATCTTCTGGTTTTTTACTAAAAGGGTTGCGTAGGCAGCGAAGCGGACGAACGGTAAACTGCGTACTGATTTCGCTTTCGTATTCGTTGGCGTTAATTGCTTGTTGACGTATGTCTGGCTCCAAGTCGTTTTCCGTGCACGCGACAAAAGGGCGATCCAACATAACCGCTTGTGCACCACTAATAATGGCCGCCACGATATCGGCAGCGCTCACGAGGTCGCCCCATAAAACCAGAGGCTTTGTAGTGCGTCCACGCACTTGTTGCAGCAGGGATAAGGCGGGTTGCTGAATATATGGAAGATGGTTGCTGAACGCAGCGCGTTCTCCACCGGCTTCCATGCCTTGTAGTACTAAGACATCAATACCAAAATCATCGGCAGTTAATGCTTCTAGTAGGTTGCCGACGATGGCGAAGGTGAGAATGTTTTTTTCGCGGATTAAGCTGAGCGTTTCTCTGTCGGGAAGTCCTTGTGCAAAGCCTATCGCGCGCGGATTGGCAGCAATGGCAGTATCTAGAAGATCCAAGAAGTGATCGCCTCGATGTGCGGTAAAGGGTTCTATACGTAGGCGATTCTGTAGGATACCAGCTGCCAAGGCGTCTGGTAAATCACCTTGAGGTTGTTGCGGTAGTAAATGGGTAAAGCAGTACGAGGGGGTATCTGCATGTTTACGGTAGAGATTGGTTTTGTTGACGAGGCTACTTCGTGTGTCGTGTGGCGCAATGCGGATAATGCCATGTCCGCCATGTGCGGTAATTTTACCTGAGGTTTCCACCTGAATGAGATCAAAAGGCAAAGGAGCTTGCCAGAAAGGATATTGGCTTTGTAAAAGCTGGCTGAGCGCATTATTAACGAGGTACATGTGTGATCCCTGTAAATGTTTCTTACTGGAATTATAGCGGAAAGCATGGGCAGGGTGTGAAAGAGGAGCGGTTTATCATGATAGATAAAAAAGAGCCGGGTCTTTCAACCCGGCAAACAACCACCAAAGGAGGATATAGAGGAGATAACATCAATGATGTCGGGGTCGGATTATAGAGATGAGGATGTTTTGTGTCAAGCAAAAAGAGGTAAAAAATGTGAAAAATTTGTTTTTATCTGTTTTTTAGTGGTTTGTTTTGTTGTCTCTCGGGGTATTTGCAGGCTTCTTTTTTCTTGCTCAATGCTTTTGTTTGGTTTTTTGTTGTGTGCTAGATGTGTAAATTTGTTTTTAGGATGCAAAAATATTTATCACATGGTGTGTGTAATACTACTGTCAGTGGTGTGGTGAATAGCGTGGATTAGTGCAGATGACGCTTTTTCTTAAGCGCTATTGTGGTTCGGCTGACGTCTATAAAGACAGCACCGCTGTTACCGTCTTGGTCGATTATACTAGATAAAGCGTTAACAGCAGAATGTTGGAGGAGCATATTGAGTACTGCTTGTTTCAATGGTGCTTGGTCATAATGCGGGCTGTTACGTCCTTTTCCATGAATAATCAGCCAGCATTCGCTACGGCGATTTTTACGCTCATCTAGCAGATCGTAGAGGTAACGCAACGCTTCATCTACATAGAATCCGTGTAAATCAATTTCACGCGCGATAGGTAATTTGCCACGACACAGGGCGTGAAAACGAGGGGCGGGAATGTGAGTAAGATTGTGTTGTTCTTCTTGAGTGTTTTCGACGTGACGAATACGTTGCGCATCAATACGGCGGCGCTGTAAAATTTTCAGATGTTTACCGAAGTTCTCATTTTGTAGCGGCGTTTGGAGTGGTGTAACTCTACCAATCAGATCGGCAAAGCTTTCTTTTTTAGTCATATTTTTTTTGATATGGGTACTTTGGTGGGCAAGGGGTGCTTTTTATCATACACTGCGATGCATAGTCTTAAAGGATAAATCATGAAAATCGGTATTCACGGTATCAATGGCAAGATGGGGTTAGCAATTGCGCATGAGATTATGGCGCACCCTAATCTGGATTTGGGCGCAGTATCTGTACGTAATGGGCATACATGGGCGGGTAAGCGTTTATGTGATGTGACGGATATAGCGGAGTCTTGTACCGTTCGTGTGACTAGTAATTTAGATCAGTTTTGTGCGGCGGTCGATGTGGTGGTCGATTTTACGCGACCAGATGCAACATTGGCTTTATTACCGGTTTGTCAAAAATTAAAGAAGCCACTTATGATTGGTACGACAGGGTTTAATGCAGACGCTACGGCATGGATTCATCGTGCGGCGCAGGTTATTCCTATTGTATTGGCAGCCAATACGAGTCTTGGTGTTAATATTCTGTTTGAGGTGAGTCGGCGGGTTGCAGAAGTCCTTGATTATCAGCATTGGGATGTGGATATTATTGAGGCACATCATCGTAATAAAGTCGATGCGCCTTCGGGAACCGCTTTGCGTCTAGGTGAGATGATTGCGAATGCGCAGGGGAGTGATTTCGATGAGCGTAAGCGCTATCCCTATGTGAATCGCCGTAAAACCGGCGATATTGGTTTTGCGGTGGTACGTGCTGGTGATGTTATCGGCGAGCATACGGTACTTTTTACTACAGATGATGAGCGTCTTGAGTTTACGCATCGTGCGAGTAATCGCCGTATTTTTGCACGTGGCGCGTTAACGGCAGCCATGTGGCTGAATCAACGTCCAGTTGGGTTATACAATATGGCCGATGTGCTAGGTTTTTCTTCTTAATGGAAGGTGTAATTAAATGAAACTTTTAAATTATTTGATTGTTGCAGTACTGTGTATTATTTTTGGTGTGGTCGGTTTGCTTAATAGTGGATCAGTAGCGTTTAATTATATTTGGGCTACCCAAACGATGCCACTGGTTATGGTGATGTTGATTTGTTTTATTTTAGGCGCTTTGATGATTCTGGTGCTTTTTGGGACCCAGTCGTTGTATTGGCGACAACGCGCCAAGTCTTTGCAAAACCAGATTGAGCGTGAACGACGGGAAGCTGAAAGAGCGGAGATTCGCGCAGAGTTCCATGCAGATCAAAAAACGGTCTGATGGCTGACTGGCTTATTATCCTGCTATTACCCCTAGCTGCATGGTCGGGTTGGTGGGTGGCAATGCGTAAGGAGGCTCGTGATTTACGAGCGGATAAAACCCGAGCCGCCTATTTTGAAGGCGTGGGCTTTCTCCTGAATGATCAGACTGATCGTGCCGTTGATGTTTTTATTCATATGGCCGATCTGGATCAGCAGATGCTAGATAATCAATTGACGCTCGGTAGTCTTTTTCGTAAGCGTGGCGAGTTGGATCGAGCTTTGCATTTGCATCAGCAATTGCGTAATCACTCACAATTGACGGATGCACAATCTATGGCTGTTGATTATGAATTGGCAGAAGATTATGCGGCTGCGGGTATGTACACGCAGGCACAAATGTTGTTTGAAGCATTATTGCAGGAACAATATCGAATGCAGAGTGTAATGCCTGCTCTGGCAAGTCTTTATGAGCGAACGAAGCAGTGGCAACCTGCTATTGCACTTTCTACCCAATGGTCAGAAAAAGGCTATGGAGCACGTGGTAAGGAAATCTCGCATTATTATTGCGAATTAGCGCAAGAAGCATTGGAAAAAGATGCCGTAGAGGATGCGGCAGCTTATCTACAACAGGCTTTAGGCGCTGATCGTGATTGTGTGCGTGCGAATCGAATGCGGGGACAATTATTTTTACGACGTGGTGAATTTGTAAATGCTATTCATGCATTACAGTCTATTGGCGATCAATCTGCCATATTGTTGCCAGATGTGTTAACAGATATCGCGCGTGCATATCATGAGATTGGGCGTAGTGATGAGTTTCGCGATTGGTTGGTTCATGTTGAAGCGCAGGAAAAGAACCCTAGGTTAACGTTGGCGCTGGCTCAGTTGCTTGCTGAAACTTCAACTGAAGAAGCGGCCGATTTGTTACAAGTGCGCATGGAAGAGAAAAAAACACCATTATTATTATCTGCCTATTTGAGCTATCGTGCAGTTTATGCGCCTTTGTCTATGAGCGCGGGTAAATTGGTGCAACCGAGAACAGTCTATCAGTGTAATGAATGTGGTTTTCGTCATCAGCATTTGATTTGGCATTGTCCTGCATGTTTCGCCTGGAGCAGTTTCAGGCCTTTGATTGAGTTAAAGGTGGAAAATCGATGAGAGAAAAAGCCCTGATTGTTGCATTGGACGTAAATCGTGCTCAGGATGCTTTGGCATTGGCGAAGCAGTTATCGCCTAAATACTGTCGTATGAAAGTGGGTAAAGAGCTTTTTACGCGCGAGGGTAGAGCTCTGGTGGAGGCATTACATGCACTAGGTCACGAGATTTTTCTTGATCTTAAATTTCATGATATTCCACATACGGTTGCTGCTGCGGTACGTGTTGCTGCTGAGATGGGCGTATGGATGGTAAATGTTCATGCCAGTGGTGGACGGAAGATGCTGGTCGCGGCAGCTGATGCTGTAGGTGCATATTCTAAGCCGCCATTGCTAATCGCAGTAACAGTACTGACAAGTTTAAATGATGCAGATTTACATGAAATTGGCGTAAATGAAACGGTTTCTTCGCAAGTCTCTCGTTTAACTGGATTGGCAGCTACTTGCGGTTTGGATGGTGTTGTTTGTTCAGCTCATGAAGCGGCAACAGTAAAAGCAGTATATGGCCTTGATTTTATGACGGTTACGCCGGGCATTCGTCCGATTGGGACGGAAGATAACGATCAAGCCCGTGTTATGACACCGCAACAAGCAATAATGAATGGTAGTGATTACCTTGTGATTGGTCGTCCTATTACGCAGGATAAGCGGCCGGCTGCAGCGCTGGAAAAAATCGTTGCATCTATGCAGGAGGTCTGAATTATGCGAGGTTCGAGGACAGTTTATATTCTGCCAAACCTTTTTACGACAGCAGCTTTATTTTGTGGTTTTTATGCGATTCTCGCGGCGATTGATGGACGTTTTACTTTTGCTGCGGTATTGATTTTTGTCGCGATGCTTTTTGATGGATGTGATGGTAGGGTAGCGCGTTTAACCCATACGGAGTCTGCCTTTGGTGTGCAATATGATTCATTAGCCGATTTGATTTCTTTTGGTGTTGCACCCGCGCTAGTAATGTATGAGTGGTCTTTGCATTATGTAGCTCAGGAACCTATGTACCCCGCTAAGTTAGGCTGGATGACCGTTTTTATCTATACAGTCTGCGCAGCATTGAGGTTAGCACGTTTTAACGTGCAGGTTGATAGTACTGATAAAGCTGTATTTGTTGGGTTACCCAGTCCATCTGCTGCGGCAATTGTTGCTGGTTTTGTTTGGGTGGGCAGCGAATATCATTGGAATGGCAGTAAACTGATTATGTTGTCCGTCATCCTTGTATGGTTTAGCGCGTTGGCAATGGTGAGTAATTTTAAATATTACAGTTTTAAGACGTTTAAATTGGAAAGTCGCATTCCTTTTTCCAAAGCGGTGTTACCTGCTTGTTTGATAGGTTTGATCTTTCTTGAACCTGCTCCCGTGCTGTTTGGTCTTTTTCTTCTGTACGGGCTGCATGGTCCCATATGGACGTTGTGGCGCTTGTCGAAACGCCGTCAAGGGCGCTGCTAAGGATGATGCAATTACGACAACAGCAACAGACTGCGATGGCATTATTGGGCTATCGTTTGTGGATGCCGCGGAAAGAGCTTGCTTTGTTACGTCAATCTGCTGCTATTGCTGAAAAAAATTCTGCCGTAAGTATAACAACGGCTGTTGTTGATGCACAAATTAAAGCGCCATTACAGGTCTCTGAATCTGAAGCTCAGGTTTCTGGAACAACTGTACTGACGTTACCAACGGTCAACGCAGTATTGCACATCACGCGTGACTATTTATGGTTATGCGGCGAAAAATTAAGTTGTCATTGGTTATTGCCACCATTATGGGGAGATGCCACGCATCTAACTATTTTTGCGAGCGAAGCAGAGAGAAGACTGTTGTTACTGTTGTTTCGGGCGATAAATTGTCGTGAAGCATTGGAGCTGTTTACTGCGTTATTTGATACAGCCCAGCAAGAGCGTTTGCCAATACCCGTAACACCATTCATGTTGCCAGATGATGCTGCGCAAAAAACTATATTAGTCTGTGGGCAGGTTTTGAATGAGCAGATGCGTAGCTGGTTGGAAGGAAAAAACGATAACAAGTTTGGCAATATCCCCCTAAAAGTTTATAATTTTTTACATCCTTTTTCCGCGCTTCATGATGCAACGTTGAAAAATACGTTGTGGCGGCAATGGGTCGAGATTAAGAGGAGTCTGTTTTGAATAAATATTTCAGTTTAGTCGCCATCGTTTGTTGTGTGGGTGTTGCCACTGCAGCGCAAAATGCGTGGATCAGCGATGAGTTACGTACTGCTGTATATGATAAGCCCGGGCGAGATGCAAAGTTTCTCGGTACACTCCGTTCAGGGGAAAGTGTCGAATTACTAGAAAAAAATGGTGATTATGCGCACATCAAAACAGGCGAAGTTAATGGTTGGGTCTCCATTCACAGTATTATGGACACGCCGAGTATTCAAAGCCGTTTTATTGAACAGCAGCAACGCTTGGAACAGTTACAAGGGCAAGCGCAAGTACTGCAAAGTGCTAACAGCGACCAAAACCAATCATTAGATGTATTAAAAAAACAACTTCAAGACTTACAAGCCTCTGAGCAGAAAGCGCGTGATGAATTGGTTTCCTTACAACGCGCTTCCGGAAATGCAATTGCTATTGACCAGCGTAATCGCGAGCTGCAGGCCGCAATGGTCACGTTAGAACAGGAAAATCTGGGATTGAAGCACCGCAATACGCGCTTAGAAGAAACTTTAAATCAAAAGCAGCTTTATGCAGGAGGATTCCTTGTGTTTGCTGGTTTTGTGCTGCATTGGTTATCAGGAATCTTCCGCTTTAGCCAGCGGCGTAAAAGTTCTTTTGATGATTTATGATGCGCTCTCTATGTCTTATAGCTAGATATAGAATAAAAATATATGATTTCTCAACAACCTAAGGAAAAATCTATGTCAAAAGTATTCGACTTTGTCAAATCTGGTGTCATTACTGGTGATGATGTGCAAAAAGTATTTGCAGCCGCCAAGGAAAATCATTTTGCTATTCCTGCCGTTAATTGTGTTGGTAGTGACTCAGTAAACGCTGCTTTGGAAACGGCGGCACGTGTAAAAGCCCCTATTATTATTCAGTTTTCCAACGGTGGTGCACAATTCTATGCAGGAAAAGGAATTAAACCTCAAAGCGGTACTCGTCCTGATGTTCTAGGCGCAATTGCAGGCGCAAAACACGTGCATGCGTTGGCGGCTGAATATGGTGTTCCGGTCATTCTACATACCGACCATGCTGCGAAAAAATTGCTTCCTTGGATTGATGGTCTATTGGATGCTGGAGAAAAACATTTTGCTGAAACTGGCAAACCTTTGTTCTCTTCACACATGATTGATCTTTCAGAAGAACCATTACAAGAGAATATTGAGATCAGTAAAAAATATTTGGAGCGCATGAGTAAAATCGGTATGACGCTAGAAATTGAGCTAGGTTGTACGGGCGGGGAAGAAGATGGTGTTGATAATACTGGCATGGATAATTCTATGCTTTACACCCAACCAGAAGATGTTGCTTATGCTTATGAAGAGTTGAGCAAAGTAAGCCCGCGTTTCACTATTGCTGCCGCGTTCGGTAATGTGCATGGAGTGTATAAGCCAGGGAATGTGAAACTTACGCCAAAAATTCTTGATAATTCACAGAAATATGTATCTGAGAAATATAAATTACCAGCTAATTCTTTGAGTTTTGTCTTCCATGGTGGTTCAGGTTCCAGCCGCGAAGAAATTCGAGAAGCGATTGGTTATGGTGTGATAAAAATGAATATTGACACGGATACACAATGGGCTTCATGGGACGGCATTCTGCAATTCTATAAGAAGAACGAAGGCTATCTACAAGGACAATTGGGTAATCCTGAAGGCCCAGATCAACCGAATAAAAAATATTACGATCCTCGCGTCTGGTTACGGAAAATGGAAGAATCTATGTCTGCCCGTTTGGAAGTAGCATTTGATGATTTGAATTGTCGAGATGTACTTTAATATAACCGGAATGGATAAAAATGCAGTCTTCGGACTGCATTTTTTTATGGGTAGATGAATGTCTATTGTGGATTGTGAAAATAAAAGTGTGACAAGCTTAGGTAACGCGATACATTTTTATTCCTAATAAATTCCCTTATAGAAACAAAGTATTAAATTTAATCTTGCGTGAGTCGTGAGAAGCGTTTCTGGCTATTGGGAAAGTCTACGCCGTAGACGACAAGTATCAGGATGGCAAAGGCGAGTGCTTGGAAGATATGTCCGCTGTGGTAATGCGGTAGTGGCAGTGATGAGCTAGGGAGGGTAGTAAATAACATGCCACAAGCAATGGTCAATAGTGCCAACCATTGATAAACGCGCATGCCCAGCCAATAAGGCGTTTGTGGTTCGCCACGTAGCGCTTCTTCAACAAAACGCGCCATACCGCTGAAGATGAGGTAGCAGCCGACGATGAAGAAAGCGTGTACTTGTAGCATCAGTAGTCGCCAGAGTAGGAAGAAGATAGCGGCATTAGCAAGCATGGAATACAGCTGGGTCGGGTGCAGATTGCGGCCTTGCCAGTTGGCGAGTTTGTGTACACGTGATTTGGGATGATGGAAGTGAATGCCGGGCAGCGTGGTTGGTTTGCCGTGGCAACAGCCTTGCACGAGGCAGCGGCAGCGTCCGAAAAACTGGATGGGACAGGCTGCCAGTGCTGCAATTGCGAGCATGTTGCCGATGCTGCTTTGGATGATGATTGCCCCACACAGGGCTGTGAGACCCATACCGATGACGCTGCCATAGTATCCGAAAGGTCGAAGTAATTGCGCTGAACCTTCCACCCATTGTGCCCATAGTGCCGCCCCAATAAAAGCGGAGATGCCGAGCGTCCAGGCAAACCATGTATGATTCGGTAAGAGGCCTGCCATGATTAGCCAACCACTCATGCCGCCGAGCGCGGCATAAAAGCCATGATTGATAAGACGTATGGAACCAAAACGCCATTCTTGCCACGAGTTGGCGATATATTCGCAGATTGTGAGTAAGGCACGATAGATAACGGTTTGACGGGTGGCAATAAAGTAAATTACGCAGGCACTTGACACGTCTGCAAGGGTATGACTACGTGTGGTGAGGCAGGAAAGGGTAATTACGATGGCGAAAAGCCAAAAAAATAGGCGATGACGTGGAAAACGTAGAGCGTAATAGCGCGCAGCAATTAGTGCCCAGAATACATGAAAGGATGGAAAGGCGGCCTGTCTACCATCAAGGGAGCGGTTTAAGGTGATGAGGTGGGTGAAAATGTCGTTATTGGAGAGTTGCGTATCGGGAACAACAGCAGGAATGGTGAGGAAGGCGTAAAAAATGAGTGCCATGCCCAGCCATATTTCCAACATGAAGCGTCGTGCGCTGGCTAGGTTGAGTAATAACCACGGTAAGAGTGGTACTTGTATATAAAGTACCATATAAAAAAGAACGGTGAATGGCAATAACGGAATGAAGTTATCCCAAGCGGTAGCGCTTTCAAAAGCGTCCGGTGGTAATCCAAGAAAAATAAAGGCGCTATAAAAGAGTAACCAAGGTAAGAAGACTAGTGCCAATATGCTTGCTTTGGCACTGTTATCCATTTGCTGCGAACTGTTGGGCGGTAGAGAAAGGAAAGGACGATAGCGGTGTGCTGTAGGGAAATGATGTGCAATGATGTCATTTTCTAGTCCCAGCACATAAACGACGATGAGTAGAGTAAATATCGGACAGGTGAACCATAATCCGGCAGAGGAAGCGCTTGCCAGTGCCACACCACCCAAAAGCATGATAGCGCCAACGTAGATAGGGTGACGTAGGTAGCGGTAAGCCCCGTTTTTTACGAAATGCTCTGGTGGCCAAGCATTCATGGGTAATCCTTTCCCTTGTTTCCATAAATTCTGCATGGCGTAAAGCATCAGTAATGTACCGCTGATAGCGAGGAAGATTCCTATGTTAGGCGCTACCGGGACAGGTAGCTGTACGGTATTAACGCGTGTTGTCCAAAGGTAAAGTATGAGCGGTAGGATTACGCAGAATAGACTACCGTAAAAAATTTTTCCGACGAGATTTTCTTTGTGCATGAGCTATTTCTTCCAATAAACCGTTTCATAAAGGGCGTGACCGTGTTCTGTTTTATCGTGATGATATAAGGTGGCGGAGCTTGTCCATTTACATTCGTGTGAAGCGAGGAAACGTTGTGGCACGAGGACGCGCAGACTACGGTGGCGTTTGGCGATATCAAATAATGGTGTGTCACGTAGTGTAGTGGGATTGGTAAAAACCAATTGCCAGTTTGCTGTGGTTAGTCCATTGTCATTCATCTGAAAATCGTTGCACAGTTTGCCGTTGTCAAAAAGGAGATTCAGAGGATGGTCGCTACGCCAGACAATCCAGATCAGAGTATGCGTTGACGAGAGAAAGCGTCCCCCAACGTAGCTCGTGCATGGGCAAATACCACGGAGGGAGCGTCATTTCTAGGGTTTCTGCGTAACCTGTTCCTTGCCAACGTTGTTCAGCAATTTGTGCAGAAAAAGTTGTTTGTGGAGTGTGGCAATGCCAGTCAATATATTTTTTACCTTGGGAGAAAATACGTAAAGGCGGTAAGGAATCTTTAACAGGGAGCCATTCCCCGTGTAAAGCAAGAGCAGGTTGCGTGAATTGTGTGGCGTGGTGCTTGAGTCGACGTAAGGTACTGAAATGTTGTTTTTGTCCATCAGCATAATGTAATAAACAAGCACTGTAAGAAAGCGGAATACCCAAAAGACGTAGTCGTGCATCATAAACAATTAGTGTATTACCTTGTTTGTCACTACCGTCGTAGTAGTGTTTTTTTAGATAAAACACTTTGAGGGTTCTCCATTGCTGAAATAACTGCGAGGATTGAAGTAGGAAAGATTTTTAGTATGGAAGGCGATTATGACGGCTTCAATGATGCTATTCAAAAATTGTAAGGTAAATGATAAATTATTTGTATTTTATAGCGTTATACCAAATGGTACTAGCGTCTCACATAGTATTTGTGTCATAAATGAGGATTAATGTGATTATGATAGCAGCCTTAATTGGGTGAAGTGGACGATAAAGAGACTATTCATCGGTGTCAAATAGCGTATTGAGTACCTTATGGTAGATGGGGGAAAAAATAGTGCTACGATTTTTCTGGGTTTCTTCGTCTATATTTATGTTATAGAAGTAAGGGGGATATTAATCTTTCTTGTATATGTTAGTAATCTAGGTGTTAAAACCATAAATGGTTTTTTGTGCTATTATCGCGCGGCTTTTTTGAACCCTTTTTCTTTATGTTAACGTTTCCTCAATTCAATCCTTATATTTTTAAATTAGGACCTATACACCCTACATGGTACGGGCTGATGTATGTTATTGGCTTTGGTTGCGCATATTTGCTTGGTGCACAAAGAAGTAAGACAAATCCAGCATGGACTAAGGAAGATGTCAGTGATTTGATGACGTATCTGATGCTAGGTGTGGTTCTTGGCGGGCGTGTTGGTTACGTATTATTTTACGGAATGGGGTATTGGGCTAAAGATCCTTTTTATCCTTTAAAAATCTGGGAAGGCGGGATGTCTTTTCATGGCGGTTTGCTTGGTGTCATGTTCATTCTTTGGTTGTTTGCGCGTAAAAAGGGAAAAACCTTTTGGCAAGTAGCTGACTATGTCGCCCCCATGATTCCGCCCGGTCTATTTTTTGGCCGGATTGGCAATTTTATCAATGGCGAACTATGGGGAAGGCCTACGGATCTTCCGTGGGGAATGGTGTTCCCAGGTACAAATGACGGTGTGCCACGCCATCCCTCTCAATTATATGAGGCAGGTTTAGAGGGTATAGTCCTTTTTATTGCTTTATGGTTGTATTCTTCTAAACCACGTCGTAGTGGACAAGTTGCAGGAATGTTCCTCGTTCTTTATGGTATTTTCCGTTCATTAGTAGAATTAGTTCGTCAACCTGATGGGCAGGTTAATTTTCTCTTTGCCCATATTACAATGGGACAGGCACTGAGTTTGCCCATGATTATTTTTGGTTTTTATTTGTTATTTAGACGGGGAATACGTGAAAGCGTATCTTGATTTACTTCAACATGTTTTATTGAATGGCAGTCCAAAATCGGATCGTACAGGTACGGGTACGCGCTCTGTTTTTGGTTACCAAATGCGTTTTGATCTAGAGAAAGGTTTCCCGCTGGTCACAACAAAACGGGTTCATTTTAAATCTATTGTTTATGAACTCTTATGGTTTCTCCGTGGCGATACCAATATTCGCTATTTGCATGAACACGGTGTGACGATTTGGGATGAATGGGCTGATGAAAACGGCAATCTTGGTCCTATATATGGTAAGCAATGGCGAGATTGGAATGGATATGATCAGATTGCTAGCGTACTAAACACATTAAAAAATGATCCAGATTCGCGACGTATGCTGGTGTCTAGTTGGAATGTAAGTGAGTTGCCACAGATGGCGCTTGCCCCTTGTCATGCATTGTTCCAGTTTTATGTTGTTGATGGCAAATTATCTTGTCAGCTTTATCAACGTTCTGCAGATGTCTTTCTTGGGGTGCCGTTTAATATCGCAAGTTATGCATTACTGACATTAATGTTGGCACAACAAGCTGATTTGCAGGTTGGTGAATTCATTTGGACGGGTGGGGATGTGCATCTTTATAATAACCACTGTGAGCAAGTACAGGAACAGTTAGCGCGTAGTAGTTACCCGTTACCTACAATACGTCTACATCGTGCCCCTTCTATCGATGCTTACCAGTTTTCTGATATAGAATTAATTAATTATCAAAGCTATCCGCCTATTAAGGCGCCGGTGGCTATATAAATCTGCTAACAGGAGAAATCCATTTGCTGCGCTTGTTTCGTAATTTGTTTTACTTTTTAGTTTTTGTAAGCGTTCTTGGCTGCGTTACGCTTTTTATGTATGCCATAAAGCTGGAAAAGCAATATAAACTGGATGATCAGAATCTTGATGGAACCCTTTGGTCGGTACCCGCCCGGGTATATGCTCGTCCATTAGAGTTATATAAAGGTGCAGCACTGAGTGCGGATGATTTGGTTAATGAGTTACAGTTGTTAGAGTATCGCGAAAAACCGACATTAACCGATGTTAAGCAGTACCATCGTGAAGGAGATGTTGTTGAATATTACGCTCAACCTTTCGCTTTTTGGGATGGCGCCCGCCCTGCGCGACGGATGCAGGTGACTTTCGAGAAAGGGAAAGTGGTTGATGTGCAGAATCTTTCAACACTTGAAGAAGAACTATTGGAAAGACTGGAACCCGTCCATATAGCCAGTATTTATCCTGCGAGTAAGCAGGATCGTCTACTTGTTAACTTAGAAGATGTACCGCCAATTTTAGTGGATAGTCTGATTGCTATTGAGGATAAAAATTTCTGGAAGCATCCAGGGATTGATCCTCGTGGTTTAGCTCGTGCCGCATATGTGACGTTCATCAAAAAATCTGGAAAACAGGGAGCAAGTACACTTACTCAGCAATTTATTAAAAACCATTATTTAAGTAGTGAGCAAACGGCAGCACGTAAAATCAAAGAAGTTTTAATGGCCTTAGTTTTGGAATATCACAATAATAAAAAAGATATTTTAGAGGGCTATCTGAACGAAATTTATTTAGGACAAGACGGGCAGCGGGCAATCCATGGTTTTGGTTTGGCAAGCGAGTACTATTTTAATAAGGAATTGAAAGATCTTGGTTTGCATGAAGTGGCTATGTTGATTGCATTGGTACGTGAGCCTGGCAATGCCGATCCGCGGCGCCACCCAGAGTATGCTATCAATCGGCGAAATATGATTTTGGGGCTGATGCAGCAGAATGGATTGATCAGCGATGCGGATATGAAACTCGCACAATCGTTACCGTTAGATGTCGTTGACGCCGAATCACGGCATGATCGGGTTCGTTTTCCCGCTTTTGTTGATTTGGTTTATCAACAGTTAAATGAGCATTACAAACCGGAAGATCTGACGAAAGACGGTCTCAATATCTTTACTACATTGGACCCACAAGTACAGCAAAAGACACAGGCTGCATTAAGCGGTGCATTGCCGACTCTTGAGAAGCGTAATGGTCTGAAACAAAATTTCTTACAGAGTTCATCGGTGGTAGTTAATACGTCAAATGCGGAAGTTTTAGCTGTTGTTGGTTCGCGAGTACCGAATGAACAAGGATATAACCGCGCTATCTATTCCAAACGTAATATTGGTTCTGTGGTCAAACCAATGGTGTATCTAGCTGCTGTTGAGTATCCTCAGTTATATACGCTTGCCACTTTGTTGGATGACAGTCCTCTAAACTACAAGATGAACGGCACAACGTGGTCACCTAAGAATTACAGCAAAAATAATCACGGTAAAGTCCTATTACAAGACTCTTTGATTCATTCCTATAATATTCCAACGGCACGTATTGCTTTGGATATTGGCATTAAAGATGTGACGGGGACGATGCAACGTCTCGGGGCGCGTGAAAATTTACCAAATTATCCGGCTGTTTCGCTTGGTGCTGTGAGTATGAGCGCCCTAGAAGTAGCTCAGATTTATGAGACTTTTGCGAGCGGAGGTTATCTGATTCCGTTGCGTTCTATTCGTGAGATTACAACACAAGATGGCACGGTAATCAGTCGGTTTGACCTTAAAGCCGTAAAAGCTATTGAGCCAGGTCCACATTATTTGATTGTTTCTACAATGCAACAAATTCCACGGCGTGGTACGGCAACAGCCATGAAAGAAAAGATTAGTCCATCGCTGAATATCGCAGGAAAAACCGGAACGACAGATAGCTATAAAGACAGCTGGTTTGCAGGATTTTCCGGAAATCTGCTCACAGTTGTTTGGGTGGGTAATGACCAGAATAAAATTACGAAACTAACCGGTGGAACAGGGGCGATGCGTGTTTGGATGGATATTATGAAAAATTTGCCAAATGAACCGCTAGAGTTGAAAAAACCAGAAAGTGTGGTTACGCGTATGGTCGATAAATACAGCGGTGCGCTAGCAGGACAGGGATGCGCTGGGCGCGCTGTAGAAATAGCCTTTATTGCGGGATCTGAGCCTACACGTTATCAGGCATGTGCCGCGCCAAAACCGGTTGAACCAGATAATGATGAAGGAACGGGTGTATTTGATAATAGTGGCGGACTGCAATGGGAAACTATACCAGTCGGTGGTGACGGACATTAACTAAATGTGATGAGTGTGAGGTAGGCTACACGCCTTAGATAAATCAAGGTAAAATAACCTCACTTTTTGCACATTCAGAGTTAGCAGAACATGTTTAAGAGGAACGGGAAAATGAAGTACTTGTACTTGAGCGTTGCGCTCGCCTCGCTAGGTATCAGCGGTTGTGGCAGTATGGTTTACGGTAATGAGAATGCGCCAGTTGTGGATCGCAATATCTTTTATGGACAAACTATTGCTTCAGGAGGACAGAATGTCCCGCCTCAAAATATACCGCCAAATAACGGTGGTGTATTTAGTAATGTCGCTAGTGCGGGGCAACCCGTTCCACCGCCAACGGCGCAAGTGCCTAGGAATGTAGCAGCAAACCCTGTACGACCACCAGCCTATCCCACGAATCCCACACAACCAGCCTCACCCCCTGTTAACAATAATCAACCAGCCAACAATCCTTTGGTCTTGAACACACCACAAACGCAGACACAAGTACAAGCTGCTAACCCTTACCAACCTGCTGCGCCTAATATTAAAGGATCGACAGCAACAGTTGGAGGTGGCGCTGTTCCTGTTGATCAACCGAAGGTACAACAGGAAGCGAGCAAAGAAGTTGCCGCGGTACGTGATGCTGTGAAAGAAGCACCTAAAGTGAGTGTTGCAGAACCGAATACTAGTAAGCGGCAAGC
Organism: Cardiobacteriaceae bacterium; assembly: GCA_030527905.1. GTDB lineage: Bacteria > Pseudomonadota > Gammaproteobacteria > Cardiobacteriales > Cardiobacteriaceae > Cardiobacterium. Next base: position 7,169 of record JAUMZX010000009.1, on the reverse strand, counting down.
ACTACGACCAAATACAAATGCGCAGCCTACGGCTGAGACTACAGGAAGTGCACCGCAGCCTGTAGCGGAGAATCGTACAGTTGCCAGCGCTCAAGAACCTGCTGCTGATAAACCAGCACAAGGCGAAACGGCAGTGTCGGCGCTGTTGAAAAAAGCTTCCGGTTCATTAGGAAAAGGTGATCTTGATGGTGCCGCTGCCTATTTGGAGAATGCGCAACGTCTTGACCCTAAAAATAGCAAGATTCTCTACGATATTGCCAACATTCGTTACCATCAGGGACGTTACAAAGAATCTGAAAGCATGGCGAGCCGTGCTGTTCAGACAGGGGGCAGTAATGCAATGTTGAAAAAATCATGGTCATTAATTTCCAATTCCCGTAATAAATTAGGCGATAGCCAAGGGGCGGTTCAGGCTGCAACTAAGGCAGCATCATACTAATTTGACAATAGTAAAGAGCCTTTTTGCTGAAGGTGGCGCGTTATCTGAAGCTGTTTCAGGTTATCAATCTCGTCTAGGGCAACAAGAGCTGGCAGAAGCCGTCGCTGACAATATGTTGGACGACGGCATTTTGTTGGCAGAAGCCGCGACAGGTATTGGTAAAACTTTTGCTTATCTTTTGCCACTACTTGCTATCGGTAAGAAAGCATTAGTTTCTACAGCAACCAAAAATTTGCAGGAACAGATTTTCAGCAAAGATTTACCGCTTGTGCGGAATGTATTACAAAGCACAGCGCGCGTCTTGCTATTAAAAGGTCGGCGTAATTACTTATGTCATCATCATTATCATCAGTATCTTGAGCATGATTACTCAAGCAAGGAAGAAAAACATTGGCGTCTTGCTATTCAAGATTTTTTTGAAACTACTGCCGATGGCGATTTAGTCGCTTTGCGCGGTGTTCCTGAAGATGCCAGTGTTTTAACGCAAATTACTTCAACGGCAGAAAATTGTTTGGGACGTGAGTGTGCTTTTTTTGAGGAATGTTTTGTCCAGCAGGCGCGGCAAAAAGCAAAAGAAGCGGATGTAGTCGTCATTAATCATCATTTATTGCTTGCTGATTTTGCGTTGAAAAGTGAAGGCTTTGCCGAAATACTACCGGACATTCAGGCATTTGTTATTGATGAAGCGCATCATTTACCACAGACGGCTATTCAATTTTTGGGAGAGCGATTTTCATCACGTCAATTACTCGCTTTTATTGGTGATGGCGAAACGGCAGCGTTACAAGAAGCGCCAGACGCCTTGCTATTACGAGATATTTTGCAAGAGATGAAATTGCAGCATCATAAGATTTTGTTGAGTGTACGCCAGCCTAATGAAGTCCGTTTGGATGAAACGCAGTTATATGCCAATCGTGATTTTTGGCAAGAACTCGAGGTTTTGCGCGGACAATTTATCCGCCTACATGAGCAGTTACAGACGGAAAAGGTAAGAGGTAAATTACTGGCGCATTTGTATGGTCGTTGTCAGGATATGGAGGTTTTACTATTAAGATTCATCCAACAAGATCCTAATCAGCAGCGCTCTGAGGTAACTGAAACAACAAGGAGCAATACGGACGATGTAGATGTTGAATCTGTATCTGCGGCAGATACAGATTCAACTTCAGAGGTGCATGCCGTTTGGTTAGAAGTTGGACCGCGTCATTATGTATTGTCATCTGTACCTGTAAATGCGGCAGCGCGTTTTGCTACATGGATTGCGAATAGTGCCGCTAGTTGGACGTTCCTTTCTGCGACTCTGGCTGTTAATGGTAGTTTTTCACATTTTAGTCGTGAACTAGGACTCAAAGATTACCGTAGTTTGCTGTTAGAAAGCCCTTTTGACTTTCGTCATCAGGCATTACTGTATCATCCCGAAGGACTGCCAGATCCGAACACGACCCAATATAATGCGGCATTGATGGAAGCGATTATGCCAGTGTTAGCACGCAGCAAGGGCAGGGCATTTTTATTGTTTACTAGCTATAAATCGCTTTATGAGGCGGAGCGCGCATTGCAGGATAGTGGCTATCATTTATTGGTACAGGGAAAGGCGGGAAAGAATGCCTTATTGTCAGACTTTCGTCGCTACGATAAGGCGGTGTTGCTAGCTACTTCGAGTTTTTGGGAAGGCGTTGACGTACGGGGCGATCGGTTGGTGTGTGTCGTTATTGATAAGCTACCATTTGCTGCGCCGAATGATCCTGTAACGCGTGCGCGTCATCGTCTTTTAGAGCAGAAAGGCTTATCGTCATTTATGCATGATACATTACCGCAAGCGGTGATTGCTTTGAAGCAAGGTGTTGGTCGTCTGATTCGCGATAGCGGTGACTACGGTGTGCTGGTTTTAGCTGACCCGAGATTGACACAAAAAAATTATGGTGCGATTTTTCTCAACAGCCTGCCTCCGATGAGTAAAACGCGTAAAATAGAAGTGATTGACCGCTTTTTTACTTATCATGAAGGCGGTAATAATGATTAATGGATCTTCCTCATGACATTGACGATACCTACTAAATACAGCACGTTGCTTGCCATAGATACATCTGGTACGGCTTGCTCAGTTGCTTTATCTGTTCAAGGTGAAGCTATGCAAGTTTATGATCTGGAAGCGCGGCAGCATACCCGCCAGTTATTGCCACTGGTAGATAAAATTCTGAATAAGGCGCATGTGGAGAAAAGCGCAGTACAAGGCGTTGTGATTAGTGCAGGCCCTGGTGCATTCACAGGGTTGCGCATTGGCGCAACCGTGGCGATGGGATTGGCTACGGGATGGAATGTTCCTTTATTGCCTATTTCTTCTTTGGCACTGCTAGCGGCAACAATTCAGCGACATAGCGGTGCGCATAAAGTTTTGGCATTGATGGATGCTCGAATGGATGAAGTCTATGCCGGTTTGTACGAAGATGGCGTTTGCTTAGGCGCAGATCGTGTTTGTGCTCCGGAAGCGTTGCCGGTTGAGTGGTTTGGCGGGGCGCTGGTGGCGGGGGCGGGAACGGTATATGCCGCCCGCTTTCCTGCGCCAGCAAACCTAGCGGAAGATGATTATATTCCCGAAGCGATAGATGCTTTTTCCTTACTGGATAGTGCCGTGTGGCAGTCACCGTTACAAGGGGTTGAATTGCACTATTTACGTAACGAGGTTGTGCATAAACATGAATGAAGTGATTACCCATCTTGATGTACGGGTGGGAGATATTAATTATGGCGGTCATCTTGGGCATGATCGTTTGATCACCCTCTTGCATCAGGCACGTATTGATTTTCTGCACAGTTTAGGGGCTTCAGAGCTTGATTGTTTTGGTACGGGCTTGATTATGCGTCGTTTGGCGTGTGAGTATCAGGGAGAAGCGTTTTTGGGAGACAGGCTAACGTTCACGATGCGGGTTGTGAAGCATCGTCGTACGGCATTTACGTTGTATTATGCGGTACGTTGTGGCGAGCGTTTGATAGCGACGGCAGAAACGGAGATGGTTGCGTTTGACTATAAACAGCATAAAGTGATGATGTTGCCGGAAGCTTTTAATAGCGCGCTCCAACATCTAGGCGGCATATTGGTATGAATAACAGTATTTCTCTTTTACGCAAACTTTTTGTGCTGCTAACGGTATTAATCGTACTGGTCGTTTTTCTGATTATTTTTCAGTTTACAGATATTGCGTTCCGTGTGTGGGACCGTTTACAACATACTTCTCCAGTATTTTTGATTTTTTATCTCGTTGTTGTTTTACTTATTGCCGCAATAGGTGCGGGATTGATTTGGAAAATCTGGACTATTGGTCGGAATAGGAAAAATGCTTTACCTTCCGCGCCGGAGAAAAAGCGGCATAGCCTTGAAACTTTGCAAGCGCGTGCTGCCGCAGCTAGGGCACAGGGTATGGATGTATCTGCCATTGAAGCGGAATTAGAAGGGCTGGGGGTTGAACCGCAGGAATTGGATTTAGCTTTCTTTGGCAAAATCAGTACGGGCAAAAGTTCGCTTATCCAAACGTTATTGCCTAATGCGAGTTTGGATATTTCTATTATTGGCGGTTCGACAACAGCCATTGAACGTTATCATTATGAGAATGCGCAAGGGCTTAGCTTAACGTTGCTAGACATGCCCGGCACGCATCAAGCAGGCGCGGATGATAATCTTGATCATGAAGTGATGAAAGCAGCGCGACGGGTACATATTGTTGCCTATGTGATTGATCAAGATATTACCGAAAGTGATATGGGCGCTATCCGCCGTTTGTACGACTTTGAAAAACCGATGCTCGTTATTCTTAATAAGAGCAATCTCTATAACCATACAGAGCTCGAAGCATTACAGGCGCGTATTCGGAGTCGTTTGCCAGACGATATTACTTTTATCACCTGCGCTAGCGCATATCCACAAACCGTACGCCGCATCATGCCGGATGGTAGTGCTGTCTGGGAAGAACGTTATGCGGGAGGCGACGTCACCGCGCTCTTACAATGTTTGGCAGAAATGACGGCAGAACGCGGCACACTGACCGCGCGAAATCGAGATGCGTTGCTTAGTCTCGCCGATGAAAACCTCTCGCATCACTTAACCATGTATCGACGTGAACGCGGAGAAGCGATGGTTAAAGGTTATGCTCGTAAAGCGATGCTTGGTGGCGTTGCTGCGGTTGGCCCCGGTACGGATGTTCTGATTCAAGGCTATTTAGGCATGGATATGCTGAAAGCCTTAACCAAACTTTATGACGTTCCGGCGCGCGATATTGATTTGCAAACCTTAGTAGATGCCGCGGGTAGCAGAGTGAAATCACACCTAACGGTTATCCTTGCTTTAGCAGGTAACGTTTGTAAGGCATTTCCGGGCATTGGAACGGTTATTGGTGGCGCTTCTCATGCCGTTGCTTATGGTCTTATCTTTGAAAGTCTTGGTCGTGCGACCCTACAAGCGCTCGAAAGTAGTAGTAAAGAGGCGTTCAGTACACAAAACATCATGCAAAATTTTGAGGAACAGCTACACCATGATCTGGAAAAACGGGCGCAAGGCCTCGTCAGATTCGCCCTTGGCGGACGCGAAAAAAAACAATAAAGGTGAAGCGCACCTTGATAAAGCGCGTGATACGGTTGCGGCATTACTGGATGATAAGCGCTTGCCTACTGAAGCGCGTAGTCGACTTGGTGAAGAATATCGCCAGCTCCAGCGGTTGCTTGATAAATTGGAAAAAGGTCATATCCATGTTGCCGTGTATGGTCGGGTCAGTGTAGGAAAATCTGCGCTGCTTAATGCGTTGGCGGGAAAAGATGTTTTCGCGACCAGCGTGTTACATGGAAAAACGCGGCATAGCGAGCAGACCCTTTGGCAAGAATACGATAGTGGCGGAGTTTATCTTATTGATACGCCGGGTATTGATGAGGTTGATGGAAAAGAACGCGCCGAATTGGCTGCCCATGTTGCGCGCCAAGCGGATGTCATCCTATTTGTAGTGGATGGCGATATGACGCGTGGCGAATATGAATCCCTCTTACAATTACACGAAAAAACGCAACCGATTATTCTCGTGCTGAATAAAGCGGATCGTTTAAGCGAAGCGGATTGCCAGCTTTTACTTGCACATTTACGCCGCCGTGTGGCGGGTATTGTTCCTGGCGAATGTGTTGTTGCCGCAAGCGCACAACCCGATAGCTATTGGCAGATTGATACGGATGCAGAAGGACGGGAACGTGAGCAACGTATCACGCCTGCTCCTGATACGAATGAGTTAAAAAGCGTACTGTGGCAATTATTGGAGGCAGATGGTAAAAGCTACGCCGCGCTTAACGCCAGCGTCTTTGCTGGACGTATTTCAGAAAGAGTTGGGCAAGAAATTGTCGCGGCACGCAAAGATATTGCCGAGCGTATTATGCGGCAGTATGCGCTCATTAAAGCGGTTGGTGTTGCCATTAACCCTATTCCAGCTGTAGATCTGTTAGCACTTGCAGCAGATGCCACGATGGTTGTGCATCTATCTCGCGTTTATGGCATTGATTTCACACGACACCAAGCGGGCGAATTGATTCGCATGATTGCCGTACAAACAGGGTTTCTGATGGGAACGGTATATGGTGTCCAAGCGTTATCCTCGTTACTGAAAGGACTGACTGCTGGACTTTCTACGATTGTAACCGCCGGTGCACAAGGAGGAATCGCTTTCTATGGGAGCTATGTGATTGGTAAAGCCGCAGAGCGTTATTTTGCACAGGGCGCGAGTTGGGGCGAAAGGGGCGCAAAGGAAATTATTGCCGAAATTTTGCAGGATCTGGATAAAGAGCACCTGATGCAGGAAGCAAAAAGCGCGATAGCCCAATATATAGGGAAAAAACTGGATCATTCGCAAGAAAATTAATATCTAGGCATAATCCTGCGAAAAGGATAGAAAAATATTCGCGGTCAACCGTTGTTTGCATAGACCCTAGTCTATTCAATAAAAAAAACGTATTTTCGTATTTAGCGTATTGCAGAAGCTTATATAACGTTACAGTATTTGTCAGAAGGAGTGAATGCTTCTCGCGCATAGACTGCATCTCTTCTATTAATTAAAGCTCGCATCGTGTTTTCTGCCTTTCCATTTGTTTACGAGCAGGCAGGCCTTGTAAACGTCTGGTTGATTCAGTGAGTCAGATTAGTTTTTATAAATCGATGCGTCACCGTTCCCTGACATTCCCCTCCATTCTCCGAATGCATGTTTCTTTGCGTTACAGACATTGAAAGAACACGTCATCCTGTAAAAACCGATGGCACTCTATGACTGGTTTCCCGTAAGTCATGGCGTAAAACGCTCTGGAAAAGTCGTCAAACCCAACACGCCAATATTCTCTGGTTTACCCTTTCTGCTCGTTCTTTAGTAAAGATAAGCGTTGAGTATCAACATGTAACATTTACACGGATAGGGTGCGTTATGGCACTTAGGCAAGCGTTTTGATTTTCTATTCAATGAGAGACCTTTGCAAAAGAACCCCAAACCGCTTACATTACCCCGACATCCACAACTCAAACAACATCCCCCATGAGCAGCTTCTTCCAGCAAACCGCACAAGCCATGATCAACCGCCATATCGACCGATTTCCGCTGCTCAAAATCGATCACATCATCGACTGGCAACCCATCCTCTTGCACCTGCACCAACGAAAACCCCATCAGCACCGCGAACAAGGCGGGCGCCCCGCCTATCCCGCCTTATCCATGTT